>CANHBE010000020.1 GCA_947458575.1 Flavobacteriaceae bacterium
CTCAATTTAGAATTGAAAGGTTTGGTTCGGACTTTACCCGGCAAACACTTTGAAGTCATTTAAATTAAATGCCAAAGCCTAATTTTTCACGAACTCTTTTCAGCACGCCATTGGCAATAATTTGTGCTTTTTGCGCACCTTTAAGCAATGCCGCCTCGATCTCAGGCAAGTTGCTCATATAATATTGATAGGTTTCACGCTCGGTTTTAAATCGATCTAATATCAGTTCGTATAGCGCTTGCTTGGCATGTCCGTAGCCAAAGTCACGGCTTTCATTCGCATAGTGCTGTCTCATGATTTCGATTTGCGCTTCGTTGGCCAATAGTTTATAGATTGCGAAAATCTTACAAGTGTCGGGGTCTTTAGGATCTTCTAGAGGCGTGCTGTCGGTTTCAATAGACATTACTTGCTTGCGCAGTGACTTCTCATCGAGGAAAATATTGATGATATTGTTGGCGGATTTACTCATTTTTCCGCCATTTGTTCCCGGAATATATTTGGTTTCCTCTTCAGTAGATGCTTCAGGTAACACGAAGGTTTCGCCCATCTGAAAGTTAAATCGCGATGCTACATCTCTGGTAATTTCAATATGTTGCAGTTGGTCCTTGCCTACCGGAACAAATTCAGCATCATATAGTAAAATATCCGCTGCCATTAGCATCGGATAGGTAAATAATCCCGCATTGACATCTTCCAAACGATCTGATTTGTCTTTAAATGAATGGGCTAATGTTAAACGTTGATATGGGAAAAAGCAACTCAAGTACCAAGCTAATTCTGCGGTTTGCGGAACATCCGATTGTCGGTAGAAAGTCACTTTTTCAATATTTAGACCACAAGCCAACCAAGCTGCTGCTGTACTATAATTATTTTGACGTAATGCTTCGCCATCTTTAATTTGAGTGATCGCATGCAAATCTGCAATGAAAAGGAAGGATTCGTTTTCCGGAAGATTAGACAATTCGATTGCAGGAATAATTGCACCAAGCAAATTGCCTAGGTGAGGAGTACCGGTACTTTGAATACCTGTGAGTATTTTCGCCATTTTCAACTAAATTTTGGCAAAGGTAAATGATTTGAGAAATATAGGAATCGAATTATTACTTTTGAGGAGATGAAAGCGATAAAAATCATTTTTTGGATTGTCTGGCGCGCATGGTTTTACCTTATGATGGGCATCCCAATTATTGTGATGTTTCCTGCACTGCTTATTTCCATATTAAAGGAAGAATGGTATCGCTATTTTTTTATTATGGCGAGAATTTGGGCAAAGTTCATTTTGGTTTCAACCGGTTTTTATTGGAAAGTGAAGTCTGAGCAAACTATTGAAATGAGAAAGAGTTATATGTTTGTGGCTAATCACACTTCGATGACCGATATCATGCTAATGCTTGCGGTCATTAAGAATCCATTTGTTTTTGTGGGAAAGAAAGAATTGGCGAAAATCCCATTGTTTGGATTCTTTTACAAGCGAACCTGTATTTTGGTTGATCGCAGCAGCACTAGAAGCCGAATGGAAGTTTTTAATAGGGCACAAAAGCGATTAAATCAAGGGTTGAGCATCTGCATTTTTCCGGAAGGAGGCGTGCCCGAAAATGAGTCAATCATCTTAGATAATTTTAAGGATGGCGCTTTTCGTCTGGCGATTGAGCACCAGGTTCCAATTGTTCCTTTGACATTTTTTGATAACAAAAAGCGATTTTCATACACTTTTTTTAGTGGTAGCCCGGGAATCATGAGGGTTTTTATTCATGCTTTGGTACCAACTACCGGCAAGACGATTGAGAATAAAAAAGATATCAAGGAAGTAAAAGAACAAGTCTACGAAGCCATTTACAACCAACTGATAAAAGCATAAAAAAACCCGAACAGGTCGGGCTTTATTTTACGCTTGATTTTCTTTGATGTGAGCTTTGATTTTTTGTTCAAGTTCATCTGCCAATTCGGGATTGTCTTTGATTAAGACTTTCACGGCATCACGACCTTGACCCAATTTGGTATCGCCGTAACTAAACCAAGAACCTGCTTTTTTGATAATTTCAAACTCTACAGCTAAATCTAGGATTTCACCTGTTTTTGAAACTCCTTCTCCATACATAATGTCGAATTCAGCTGTTTTGAACGGTGGAGCAACTTTGTTTTTGACCACTTTCACTTTTGTCCTATTACCTATAACATTCTCACCTTCTTTGATCTGTGACGAACGACGAATATCCAAACGAACTGAAGCATAGAATTTTAATGCATTTCCTCCAGTGGTGGTTTCCGGGTTTCCAAACATAACTCCAATTTTCTCTCGAAGTTGATTGATGAAAAACACAGTACAATGTGTCTTGCTGATGGTTCCTGTTAGTTTTCGGAGTGCTTGCGACATTAAACGGGCATGTAATCCCATTTTTGAATCACCCATTTCCCCTTCGATTTCACTTTTTGGCGTCAATGCAGCAACTGAGTCAATTACAACAATATCGATAGCGCCCGAACGGATTAAGTTCTCTGCGATTTCCAAGGCTTGCTCACCATTATCTGGTTGTGAAATAATCAAATTTTCAATGTCGACACCTAATTTTTCCGCGTAGTTTCTGTCAAATGCATGTTCAGCATCAATAAAAGCTGCGATCCCGCCTGCTTTTTGTGCTTCAGCAATAGCGTGTAACGTAAGAGTCGTTTTTCCTGAAGATTCAGGTCCGTAGATCTCTATAATTCTGCCTTTTGGATAACCATTAACACCAAGGGCAAGGTCTAATCCCAACGAACCAGATGAGATTGTTTCGACTTCCTCAACGGCCGCATCGCCCATTTTCATTACGGTTCCTTTACCATAAGTTTTGTCAAGTTTGTCGAGTGTTAATTGTAGTGCTTTTAATTTGGCTTCTTTTTCTGAACTCATCTTTTCCGTCATTTATTATAGAAATATTTTTCGTAAAATTACTTTTTTTTTGGCAAGTTCCAAGGGCAGATTTCTCCGATTTCAAAAAGTTATCAGCATTGTTTTGTTGTTGATATTTTTCGTTCTTGTTGTCTTTATTTTCTGAGTATGGCAGCCCATTTCTCAAATCGCTCTTCATCTTTTAAGTCGAAGAAAGTTTGTGCCATATCGATTGCCATCGCTCTTCTTTGAGTTTCATTTTCAAAAATTCTCATTCCGACTTCATAGAGTTTATCGGCTTCTTCATAGCGATTAAGTTGTAGTAGTGCATAACCTAATTCCCGATAAAGCATATAGTTTGAATTTTCGTTTTTTATTTCGTTTTTGAGCAACTCAACCACTTTTTGGTATTCTCCCACAGCATTGTATGCATACGACAATTCAAAAATCAGATTGCGCGCTGAAGGTTCAATAGAGAGCGCTTTTTCTAGCAGAGGCACGGCAAACTGACTTCTGTTTGCTTTATTGTAATGATATCCAAGGAGCACTAGTTCGTTAGCTGTTCTGACTTGTTTATCAAAGAGCCTCAACCAATTTGGCCTTTCAGGAAGATTCAACATTGTTTGTTCAGATTCTGAAAGCAAGTGAACAATGGGTGTATTATTATTGAGAGCCTTTTTAATGATGTAGTTTGTGGAATTGTTTTTTACAGTCCATTTTCCAGAAGATTCAATTTTTAACTCACCATGGAAAATGAAAGTAAAACCAATAATTTCATCTAGAATGACATAACCCAAAAGCAGATTAGGTTCAGGTTCTTTTTGGGGCAAAACAACCCAATGGTTTACGGCGTCAAGATAATCTGTTTCGAATTGGATATTGGGTTGTTTTACGTTTTGCCCCAATAGAGTAGTAGTAAAAAAAAGTAGAATTCCGGGTAGTATCGTTTTGATGTCCATGACATTTCTTGTTTGGCTTAGATAAGTCAAAACTACGCGCAATTAGAATGAGAGTTTTGAGGAATTTCTGCACCAATTGTTAAATTTCATGTTGCAACTCTGTTTTGATAAAAGGGGAGACTAAAAATTAATTTTATTATTTTTGGCAAAATTTTTTTATGGAAAAAATCATCTCATATCCTCTATCTGCGGTAGCAATGTTGGTGTTTTTTTTGGGATTGATTATTTTTCACCCGATTCAATGGATTTGCTTTAATGTGTTTGGTTATCAAGCTCATAAAAAAAGTGTTGACTTATTGAATCTATATTTGTTGAGAGTTGCATATTTGTTAGGTACGACTTTCGAGGTCAATAGCAGAGATATTATTCCTGAGAATAAACCATTGATCATGGTGGCCAACCATCAGAGCTTATATGACATTATTGGAATCATTTGGTTTTTTCGAAAATTTCATCCAAAATTTGTGAGTAAAAAGGAGTTGGGTAGGGGACTACCAAGCATTTCATATAATCTGAATCATGGAGGTTCTGTTTTGATTGATCGAAAAGACCCAAAACAAGCGATTCCAACAATAAAGAAATTGGCCGATTACATAGAACTTCACAATCGCACCGCAGTTATTTTCCCGGAGGGAACACGGAGCAAAAATGGCAAGCCAAAAGAATTCGCGCAAAGCGGTTTGAAAATTTTATGTAAATATGCACCTTCCGCATATATTGTTCCGATAACAATAACGGGATCTTGGAAAATTGCAAAATTTGGAATTTTTCCCTTGGGTTTGGGAAATCGTATTACCTTTACGGTCCACAAGCCAATGGCAGTGAAGGATTTTTCCTTTGAAGAATTAATGAAAGAAACAGAAGAAGTTATTACAAAATCACTAGTATAAAAACAGGTTTGATGGTTAGCGCTCAGCGAATTATCAATTCAATAATCCTAAAAAAGTAATGTCAATACAAAACATTCGCCTAGAAGTTATGCGATTTCTAGAAGACAAAGTTGAAGGTTTTATGCAGGAATATTTGATTCCGGTTGAAAAAATATGGCAACCTTCAGATTTTTTACCAGACCCTGAAAGCGATACTTTTTTCGAAGATCTAAAAGAACTCAGAGAGTTGGCCAAAGACTTGCCATACGATTTTTGGGTCGCTATGGTGGGAGATACAATTACCGAAGAGGCATTGCCGACCTATGAGTCTTGGTTGATGTGTGTTGAAGGTGTTGACAATCTTGAAAGAAACGGTTGGTCGCAATGGGTTAGGCAATGGACGGGAGAGGAAAATCGTCACGGTGATGTCCTAAATAAATATTTATATTTATCAGGCCGCGTGAACATGCGCGAAATTGAAATGACGACGCAACATCTCATTAATGACGGATTTGACATTGGCACAGGGCGAGATCCATACAAGAATTTTGTTTACACTTCTTTTCAAGAATTGGCCACATACGTCTCTCATAACAGGGTTTCTCAATTGGCAAAAACATACGGTGATAACAAGCTTTCCAAAATGTGCAAAATGATCGCAGGAGATGAAATGCGCCATCATCTTGCTTATAGCGAGTTTGTAACCCAAATTTTTAAAGTTGATCCAAGCGAAATGATGCTGGCATTTAATCATATGATGAAAAATAAGATCACAATGCCTGCCGGATTTTTAAGAGAATCAGGCGAGAAAATTAGTTCTGCATTCGAGAACTTTTCAAATTCGGCACAACGTATAGGCGTTTATACTGCGAATGACTACGTCGAGATTATGCAAAAACTCATCGATAAATGGGAGATTGATAAAATCACTGGGTTGAACGATGAAGCTGAAAAAGCACGTGACTACTTAATGAAACTTCCCGCAAGAATGGCAAAAGTTTCTGAAAGAATGGTGATTCCCACAGACAGTTTTGTATTTAAATGGGTAGAACCTGCGGTAATAAGATAGTTTTTAATAAAAAAGAATCAATGTTGAATTTTGAAGTTAATCGACTTTAAAGTTCAACATTTTTTACGTTGCATAATGAATAATCCCGACCTAATTTCCAAAACTATTCTCTTTGTCAAACAACATTTGGTAAATGCTGAGGGCGGGCATGATTGGTTTCATACTGAACGTGTCTATAAAAACAGTTTGCTGATTGCACAGTCTGAGGAATGCAATCAAGTTGTGGTACAATTAGCCGCTTTGCTGCACGATATTGCAGACAGTAAATTTAATCATGGTGATGAAAGTATCGGACCAAGAATAGCCAGAGATTTTTTGGAAAGAGAAGCGGTTGATGAACAAACAATAGGTCAAGTAGTAAAAATTATCGAGAACATTTCTTTTAAGGGCGGCAATTTCACAAAAGAGTTTCATTCGAAGGAATTGGAAATAGTGCAAGATGCCGATCGACTAGATGCTATTGGAGCTATTGGAATTGCCAGAACATTCAACTACGGCGGATTCAAAAACAGGCCTATTTATGATCCTAACATAGCGCCAAATCTTCACATGACCAAAGAAGAATACAAGTCGAGTGAAGCACCAACACTCAATCACTTTTATGAAAAATTGTTGTTGCTAAAGGACAAAATGAACACGGAAACCGGAAAACAAATCGCACAAGAACGTCATCGATTTATGGAAATTTTCCTATCGCAGTTTTATGCAGAATGGGATGGAGAGAAGTAAAATAAGACTAAACTCCTTTAAATTCTGCTTTTCTCTTCTCTAAGAACGCTGTTGTGCCCTCTTTAAAGTCCTCTGTTCCGAAACACTTTCCAAACGATTTTATTTCAGTTTCGTAGCCGTTTACACCTTCTGTGAAGTTTGCATTGACAGCTTTAATGGCTTGGCTAATTGCCGCCGGAGAATTCTTCAATATTTTTTCAGCTATACTGTTACAAAATGCTAATAGCTCAGATTGTGGCGTGAGATGATTGACCAATCCGATTCGATAAGCATCTTCGGCTGATATCATTCCTGCTGTCATGATCATTTCCATTGCACGACCTTTCCCAACCAATTGTGGGAGTCGCTGCGTTCCGCCATAACCTGGGATTACACCCAAAGAAACTTCCGGCAGTCCCATTTTTGCGTTGTCTGAGGCAACTCTGAAATGACAAGACATTGCTAATTCAAGTCCACCGCCTAATGCAAAACCATTAATTGCAGCGATAACGGGAGTTCTCAATTTCTCTAAAAAATTAAACAATAGTTCTTGCCCTTGAGCGGCCAATTGAGCACCTTCTTCAACGGAAAAATGCGCAAATTCAGCTATGTCTGCTCCGGCAACAAATGCTTTTTCGCCTGATCCGGTTAGGATAATTACTCTTGTCAACGGATCTTCTTCCAGGGTTTTGAAAGCATGATGCAACTCTTGAATAGTTGCGACGTTTAACGCATTTAGTTTTGTTGGGCGATTAATGGTAACAGTGGCAACGTGACCGTCTTTTGCAATCAAAATATTGTTATAGTTCATGGTTTAGGTATATGTTAGTGGAAGAGCCACCATGAATGTTGTGCCTTTTCCAGATTCTGTTTCAAATGTAATTGTTCCTTTATAATTTTCAATGATGTTTTTGATAATTCCCAGTCCAAGTCCCATTCCGCTGTTCTTAGTCGTAAATTTAGGCTCGAATACTTTGTCAATATACTGCTGTTCGATGCCACTTCCGTTATCCTTCACCAAGATGATTACCTCTTTTGGATGTCGGCGAACGGAAACCAAAACCGATTTGTGTTCCTGATTCTCCGAAATAGATTGGATTGCATTTTTTACCAAATTGGTAATGATTCGGATCAATTGAGTCCGATCCATTTTGGAAATGATCTCTTTTTCTTCGCTTTCAAAAATAATGTAATCTTCGTTGAACAGGTCTAAAGTCAATTCTACCACTTCTACCACGTTGAGGTTTTCATTCTGCTGTGCCGGCATTGAGGCAAAATTCGAAAACGCAGAAGCTACGGCACTCATGGTATCTATTTGTTGAATTAAGGTCTCGGTGTAATCTTTCAGTTTTTGGGATAATTCAGGATCCTGTGCATCAAATTTTCTTAGAAAACTTTGAACAGTCAAACGCATAGGTGTTAAAGGATTCTTGATTTCATGAGCAACCTGTTTTGCCATTTCGCGCCAAGCTTCTTCGCGCTCACTTTGAGCAAGTTTAACAGCACTTTTTTCAAGCTCTTCGACCATTGCATTATAAGCTTTAATAAGAAGGTTGATTTCTTTACTGTTGGCTTCCAATACAATCTTTTCATTTTTTTGATTCAAACTGGTTTCACTCAACTTGTCGGAAATGGTCTTCAACGACTGTGTGATATAGGTCGAAAGGAAGTACGCCAAAGCAAAGGCAATGACCAACATAAGTGCATATACTTGTCCGAGGCGAATCAGAAAACTTTGCAGTTCCTTTTCGTAAAATCCGTCGTCTTCAACATAAGGTAGATTGAGTATGCCCAGAGGTTTGAATTTTTCATCTTTGATCTGACTGTATGAGGAACGATTTTTCACACCATCAATGTTTTTGATGTCGACGTATCTTTTTTCGATAGATGACTGAACTAACTTGAGAATGTACTTAGGAATAGGAGGCGAAACACTATCTACAGAAAAAGAGGCTTTCGAAGATTTCAATAACTTGCCGTTCAAACTGTAAATATTGATTTCCAGATTGTGAATTTGCGCGAGTTCGTGAATCTTGTCTTTAAAAATTAAGCCAAGGTTTCTACTTGTTAGCGGATAGGTTGAGGTGGAAAGCACATAATTGATGTGTTCCTTTATTGCTTTTTCTTTTCGCTCAAGTCTTTCCTGATGATAATCACGAGCCTCGTTTTTAAATTGAATAATGGAAATAGAGGCCATCAATACTGAAGCAATCAAAATCAATACAATCATCGATAGAAAGATTCTCGTTCGAAGGGAAAGCATTGAAAATTTGAACTGAGCAGCCATTGATTATGATGAATTTCGTTCTCGAATCCGTTTGTAGAATTTAAACCCAAGCATGATTATCACTGGAAAGGCTATAATGCCAACGACGCCAAAAATCCAGTTGAAGGCATTTTTTAGAATGACCAAAAATACTACGGCAAACAATATGATTGTTGCACCTTCATTCCACAACCGCATATAATTTGAAGAATATTTTACGACATCGTTTTGCAACTCCCGATAAATCAAATGACATTTCCAATGATACAAATACAGCAATAAAACAAAACCAAGCTTTACATGCATCCAAGGCATGAGCATCCAAGCACGACCCAAATCAGTAAAAAAGAGCATCCAAAAAGCAAATATACTAGCCAGAATTGCTGACGGCCAAGTAATGATATACCATAATCGATACGTCATGATTTTATATTGCTTTTGCAAAATTGACTTTACCGGATCTGATTTTTGGGAAGCTTCAATCTGGTATACAAAAAGGCGAACAATATAAAAAAGCCCTGCAAACCAAGTAATTACAAAGATTAAATGCAGTGATTTCAGGTAATTGTAAAGTTCCATATTAGTTTTTTGATGCCCAATCTTTAATCCACTGACTGACTGTTTCACACCATTCATCATCGTCATTCATACAGGGAATTGCTAAAAATTCTTCTCCACCATGAACTTTAAATTCGTGACTCGCTTCCATGGCAATCTCTTCCAACGTTTCCAAACAATCAGATACGAACGCGGGTGTTACTACAGCGAGTTTTTTGATTCCTTTTTCAGGCATTTTATTGATTTCAACATCGGTATATGGTGTCAACCATTTGTCTCCAGCCAAACGCGATTGAAAGGTCTGGCTGTATTTACCTTCAGGAATTCCTAAATACGCTACAACCTGTCGGGTCGTTTCAAAGCATTGGTGACGATAACAAAATTCATGAGCCGGTGAAGGCGTCACACAGCACGACCCGTCTATTTTACAATGTGATTTGGTGACATCTGTCTTCCGAATGTGTCGTTTCGGAATACCGTGATATGAAAACAACAAATGGTCGTATTCAAAATTGTCTAATTGCTTTTTTATCGAATTTGAAAGTGCTTTGATATAATCTGGTTTATTGTAAAAGGCCGGAACAATTGTAAATTTCATTTCCGGAAAATGCTCTTGACGCAATTCTTCCGCTAGCACCAAAATAGTGGTTGTCGATGCCATTGCATGTTGCGGATACAAAGGGAAAAGCATGACTTCATTTACGCCTTTGTCTTTTAATTCTTGTAGCCCTTTCATGATAGACATGCTGCCATAGCGCATGGCAAGCGCAACCGGAATATCAACTTTTGCCTGTACTTTTTTGGTCATTCTTTGCGAAATTACAACCAATGGAGAACCTTCATCCCACCAAATTCTGGCATAAGCCGCAGCCGATTTCTTCGGACGTGTTTGCAAAATGACACCTCGTACTAATAATGCACGCAATAAGAATGGCACGTCAATGACGAATCGGTCCATCAAGAATTCATCGAGATATGGCTTAACATCTTTTGGCGTTGGACTTTCGGGCGATCCCAAATTAACTAATAGAACTCCTTTCATAGTATTTTTTGTTATTGTAAGTATTAAACTTTTTTAATTTAAGTATTTGGATTTAAGGCCATCAAGTACTTCTTTGGCGTAGTTGCAAATTTTTTCTTGAATGCTGCAATAAAATGACTGCCGGTGCTATATCCTATTTTCAGGCCGACTTCATTGACGTTATAGGATCCGCTGTCTAATAACTTACGAGCCATCTCCATTTTGTAATCGAACAAGAATCCGTAAACCGTATCTCCATAAATTTGCTTGAATCCCATTTTGAGCTTCTTTAAATTCAAGCCAACTTGATCCGCTAAATCTTGAAGACCAGGCGGCTCCGCCATGTTGGCAATCACAATATCCTTGGCTTTGCGAATTTTGATGACATTTTCCTCATCAATTAGAAACGGACATTGTTCAGCATTAGGGTCTTCAGTTTTATTAAAGTATAAACTCAATAATTCATAACCTTTGCCCTTGTAATATAGATTTTTAATGGAAGGATGCAAATTGTAGTTGAATAATTGACTCAAAACGATAGCCATCGAAGGCGTGATATCATTTTCTCCGTAATACTTTTTGTCCTTGTTTTCTGAACTGAGAAAAGGAATATAGTTTGCTTCTGAGGAGAACAGCGCATGAAATTTCTTAATTGAAATAATGACGGAAATGACCCAAGACTGAGGCGCTAGTTCTAAATGTAACGGCAGTTCTTTTTGAGGGTTATAAAGCAACAAGGCCTTTTCTTCTTTAAGATCCAAAGCATATGTTCCTTGATTGAATATAAACTTCGCCTTTCCTTTAATGCCAAAGTGAAATTGAATTAATCCCTGACGTATTTGTCGCTCAACTATATAGGTTTCATTATCATCATTTTGAAAACGAATAAGGGTAAAATCTTCTTCAATTGTTATTACTTCATGTGAACCCATAGCGACATTTTATTTAAGTATTTGATTTGACAAAAGCAGTTCTTTATTTAGAACGGTTCTATATAAAAAAGTCTTAATTGCTTGTCAATGCTGCAAATTTAAAATAAATAACGATGAAAAGTTCCAATTAGTTGAAAATATCTCATAGCGACATAAATGGTACTTTGAGCGTTATTTTTATCAAATGTTAAACAATAATTTTGTCACACTTTTGTGAAAAGTGTCTTGCATGGAAAACTACATTGCCCAGAAACATAATTACTTCTACGCCGTTGGCTTGAGCTATAAAAAAGCAGACGCCGAAATAAGAGGCGAATTTAGTCTTGATGAAAAGGCAAAGACACAAGTCTTAGAACAAGCAAAAAAAGAGGGCATTGAGAGTTTGATCGTTACTTCTACATGCAATCGTACCGAAATATACGGTTTTGCTGAACATCCATTCCAATTGATTAAATTGATTTGCGAAAACAGTAGAGGAACAGTTGAAACCTTTCAGAAAGTAGGATTTGTATACAAGAATCACGAAGCAGTAAACCATTTATTCCGTGTAGGAACCGGTCTCGATAGTCAGATTTTAGGCGATTTTGAAATCATCAGCCAACTAAAATCGAGTTTCAACGAATCGAAATCACTAGGGTTGGTCAATACTTTTCTAGACCGCTTAATCAATGCGGTAATTCAAGCGAGTAAAAAAATCAAGAACGAAACCGAAATTAGCAGCGGTGCAACCTCAGTGGCATTTGCCTCCGTTCAATATATTATAAAGAATGTTTCCGATATTGGAAATAAAAATATACTCTTGTTTGGCACAGGTAAAATAGGAAGAAACACCTGTGAAAATCTGGTAAAACATACCCGAAACAAGCACATTACCTTGATCAATAGAACAAAAGATAAGGCAGAAAAACTAGCAGGAAAACTTCATTTAATTGTTAAAGATTATTCTGAGTTACATCTCGAATTGCAAAAAGCTGATGTCGTTGTCGTTGCTACAGGCGCGCAAAACCCAACAATAGACAAGACGATTCTTAACCTCAAGAAGCCGATGCTCATTTTAGATTTGTCGATTCCTAAAAATGTAAACGAAAACGTTCAAGACCTCGAAGGTGTTACGTTAATCCACATGGATCATTTGTCGCAAATCACCGACGAAACTTTGGAAAACAGAAAGGCACAAATTCCCGCAGCCGAGGCATTAATAGAAAGTATCAAAGAGGAATTTATTACTTGGACTAAAGCTAGAAAGTTTGCACCCACTATTCATGCCTTGAAGGAAAAGTTGAATTCAATTAAAGAAGGCGAGCTGAATGTCCAGCGTAAGAAAATATCAAACTTCGATGAAGAACAAGCTGAGCTCATCAGTAATCGTATTATCCAGAAAATAACCAATCATTTTGCGAACCATTTGAAAGATGATAACACAGTTGTGGACGAAAGTATCGAATGGATCGAGAAGATTTTTCAAATAGAAACCCGTTCTAAATAATGAGCAAAACTATACGCATTGGAACGCGTGATAGCGAATTGGCACTGTGGCAAGCGCAGACCGTTCGGACGAAATTAGAAGAACTAGGCTGCCAAACCAAAATCGTCGCTGTCAAGTCGGAAGGCGATATTATTCTGGACAAACCACTATATGAACTCGGAATCACGGGAATTTTCACCAAGACATTAGATATTGCCATGATTAATGGACAAGTCGATATCGCTGTCCATTCAATGAAAGACGTGCCGACTGCTTTACCAAAAGGTATCGTACAAGCGGCAGTTCTTGAAAGGGCTAACGTACTCGATATTTTGGTTCACAAAGGCAATTTAGATTTCTTGAATACCAGCGGAACTATCGCAACAGGAAGTTTACGTCGACAAGCGCAATGGCTGCATCGTCACCCAAATCATCAAGTTGTAGACCTGCGTGGCAATGTCAATACGCGGATGAAAAAACTCCACGACAACAATTGGGACGGAGCCATTTTTGCCGCCGCCGGATTAGAACGACTCAATCTCAAGCCAGAGAATTTTATCAATTTAGATTGGATGATTCCCGCACCGGCGCAGGGAGCCATGGTTGTTGTTGCCAACGGAAATGATAATTATTGTTTGGATGCCGTTTCGGAATTGAATGATGTTGAAACCGAAGTGTGTACGCATATCGAACGTCAATTTCTCAAAACTTTGGAAGGTGGCTGCACCGCTCCCATCGGCGCTATAGCACAAATTATTGAAGACGATATTTTATTTAAAGGTTCCTTGTTTTCTCTCGACGGGAAGGAAAAAGTACTTATTGAAAAAACAGTTCCAATTCAGGAATGGAAGAAATTAGGTTACTATTCTGCACAAGAAGTGTTGAAAAACGGCGGCCATGAAATCATGAAAGCGCTGCGAAATCAACTCAAATCGAAAACTTAATCAATGAACGATCAAATCCGCATAGTTTCCACCAAGAAGTTGTTACCCCAGCAGAGGCAATTTCTCCTGAATGCAAATTTTGCAGTAGTTGAGGCTGATTTCATTACAATCAAACACAAAGAGCTTTCCTTTATAGACAATTGTCAAAACCTTATTTTTTCTAGTCAAAACGCAGTTGAAAGCATCCTAAATAACACCAATGTAGACCAATTGCTTAGCAAGAAGTGCTTTGCTGTGGGTCAGAAAACCAAAGCGGCATTAGAGCAACACGGATTTGTAGTAATTGAAAGTGCAGATTATGCATCTGAATTGGCTTCAATTATTTGCAATCAATACAACAAAGAAAGCTTCGTGTTTTTTAGCGGAAAGTTGAGAAGAGAAATTCTCCCGGAAGCTCTAACCTTAGCCAAAATCAATTTTGAAGAGCTAGAAGTATACGAGACAATTCTATCTCCTCAAACCATAACTGCCAAACCCGACGGCATTCTTTTTTTTAGTCCATCAGCATTTGAAAGCTATCTAAAAGTCAATTCAATCACTGATGAAGTTTGCTTTTGCATCGGGAAAACCACCGCAGAACCAGTAGAGAAAATAACAACCCATTGCATCATCGCCAAACAGCCGTCCATCGAAAATGTCATCATACAATGCATCAATTATTACGGAAAGTCAAACCGATATCGAGAATAAAGAATTAGAAATATCAGAGCGTAAAGCCCAAACCAACAACAACATGATCAAAAACGACCTTTTTCTGCAAGCCTTACGAGGAGAAACCGTTCAGCGTCCACCCGTTTGGATGATGCGTCAAGCGGGAAGATATCTACCAGAATTCATCGCATTGCGCGACAAATACGATTTTTTCACCCGTTGTCAAACGCCTGAATTAGCAGCTGAAATTACCGTACAACCGATTCGCAGAATTGCACCCGATGCGGCGATTTTGTTTTCTGATATTTTAGTGGTACCGCAAGCGATGGGCATCGAAGTCTTGATGAAAGAAAGCGTCGGCCCATTTTTACCCAATCCAATCCGAACGCCACAAGATGTAGAAAAAGTAATCGTTCCCAACATACACGATACTTTAGGCTACGTCATGGATGCCATCAAACTCACCAAAGAGATGCTCAACGATGAGGTTCCATTGATTGGTTTTGCAGGTTCACCATGGACAATCTTCTGTTACGCTGTCGAAGGAAAAGGCTCGAAAAGTTTCGATACCGCCAAAGGCTTTTGCTTCACCCATCCGGAAGCGGCGCATGCTTTATTGCAAAAAATCACCGACACGACTATTCTTTATCTGCAAGAAAAAGTGAAAGCCGGCGTCAATGCGGTTCAGATTTTCGACTCCTGGGGCGGCATGCTGTCTCCTGTCGATTATCAAGAATTTTCATGGAAATATATCAATCAAATTGTTGAAGCTTTAGCAGACCATACACATGTCATTGTTTTCGGAAAAGGCTGTTGGTTTGCTTTAAACGAAATGGGAAAAAGCCGCGCTTCAGCCTTAGGTGTCGATTGGACGTGCTCACCGCGAAATGCCCGTTATTTGTCTGGCGGAAATATAACGCTACAAGGTAATTTTGATCCTTCGCGTTTGTTGTCACCCATTCCAACCATCAAGAAAATGGTACATCAAATGATCGACGAGTTCGGAAAAGATAAATACATCGTCAATCTCGGACATGGTATTTTACCCAATATTCCTGTCGACCACGCCAAAGCATTTATCGACGCTGTCAAAGAATACGGAAATTAATGAATACATGTTGGGCGTGACCGCGCCTGAAAAAGGCGGGTCGGGCTTTCGGCACTCGCTGTCCCGATTTCCTGCGTCATCGGAACGAGCTCAAACAAAGCCTCAATCCCTCACGCAACCCGCAGTCAACCAACAACAGACAAAATGAAAGACATTTTCTATAATTACATCAAGAACCTTCAAGATAAAATCTGTCTTGGCTTAGAAACCGTCGATGGTCAGTCAAAATTCCGTGAAGATCTTTGGCAACGACCAGAAGGCGGCGGCGGCAGAACGCGTGTGATCGAGAAGGGAAAAGTTTTCGAGAAAGGCGGTGTAAATATTTCTGCTGTTCATGGCAAGTTGCCTGAAGCCATGCAAAGAATGTTTAATGTTGGGGAAACAGATTTTTTCGCCTGCGGGTTGAGTCTTGTCATTCATCCAAAAAGTCCAATGGTGCCAACGGTTCATGCCAATTGGCGTTATTTCGAAATGTATGATGATCAAGGTAATATTATCCAACAATGGTTCGGTGGCGGACAAGATCTTACGCCTTATTATTTGTTCGACGAAGATGCGACACACTTTCATCAAATTTGTAAAACCGCGTGCGACAAACATAATCCTGAGTTTTATCCCAAGTACAAAAAACAATGCGATCAGTATTTTTGGAATGCACATCGCCACGAAGCAAGAGGTATCGGTGGTTTGTTTTTCGATTATTGCAAAGCAACCAATGAGATGTCGATGAAGAATTGGTTTGATTTTGTCTCAGAAGTAGGTAATAGTTTCCTTGAAGCGTATGTCCCGATTGTCGAAAGAAGGAAAGAAATACCGTATTCGGAAGCCCAAAGAACTTGGCAAGAAATCCGCCGCGGTCGCTACGTTGAGTTCAATCTCGTGCATGACAAAGGCACTTTATTTGGCCTCAAAACCAATGGTCGGATAGAGAGTATTCTGATGAGTTTACCTCCTCACGTACAATGGGTTTATGATTTTCATCCGGAAAAAGGAAGTGAAGAGGAAAGGTTAGTTTCAGTATTAATGAATCCGAAACAGTGGATATAAAAGCGTCGTTTCTGTCATCTATTTTCGGATTTTGTTGTTTTGCCCAAGATAACCCGAAAGTTAACACCTATTTTAAATCGTATGATGAAAAAGTAATTGCCAGTTTATACGTTTTGAATACATCAAACAGTTTTGAAGCCATAGTCAATAGTGAGGGAACTAGAAGACGCTTTGAGTTTGTGCCCAACCGGCGCTCACAAATAGGCGCGAGTTTAAGTTATAAATTTATTGATGTAAGCTACGGACTAGCTCCAAAGTTTATTGAAGACAACAAAGACAATAAAGGCTCCAAGTTTTTAACTTTCGATACTAGATTTTACCTCAAAAGGTGGGCGCAAAGCATACTGTTTATCAATCAAACCGGGTTTAATATTAATGACGGTGAAATTGAAATTGCTTTTCCAAAGTTTCGATCGACCAAAATAGGCGGAGTCACATCCTATGTTTGTAATGATAAATTTTCATTCAGAACATTGGCCAATCAAAGGCAATGGCAGACTAAAAGCGCCGGCAGTTTTATACCATCGCTAGCCTTCGTTTATACCAACCTCGATTTGAACGATTCGACTGGTAATACACACAGCGATATTTATACAGTTTCATTGGCGCCTTCCTATTTCTATAATTGGGTGATTGACGAGCATTTGCTGATAGCATCAGGCATATCTGTTGGCGCCGGTATAACAAGCATTGATCGCGACGTTTATCCCGTATACGAATTTCGCGGGAATCTTAAAGTTGCCTATAATTCCGATTCGTTTTTTACCTTTATGCGAATAAACACACTCAATTTTATTCAAGATGACCAAGCGGAAATTCAACTCAATGACAACTTAACCGTACTGAATTTTGTGATTGGATATCGCTTTAATCCACCTAAAAAAGTACAAGAAGTTTATCAAAAAGTGACCAAGAAAATAGGGCTCTAAACTTTTAAAAATATAACTATGTTTCCTTTAAGAAGAAATCGCCGCCTACGAACTAACGAGGCCATTCGTTCACTTGTTCGCGAAACCATTATTTCTCCCAACGACTTTATTGTGCCTCTTTTTGCTGTGGAAGGAAAAGGTATAAAAGAAGAAATTCCCTCCATGCCCAATTATTTTCGATTGAGTCTTGACAATATCGAGAAAGAAGTGCAAGAACTTTGGAAACTCGGCTTAAAGTCAGTGCTGCTTTTCGTCAAAGTACCCGACCATCTCAAAGACAACAAAGGCACCGAAGCTCTCAACCCCAACGGTTTGATGCAACGCGCTATCAAAACTATCAAAAACGCAACGCCCGGAATGGTGGTGATGACCGATGTGGCATTAGATCCATTCTCTTCCTTTGGCCACGATGGCATCATAGAAAATGGTCAAATTGCGAACGACATCACATCGGCAATATTAGCGGAAATGAGCGTTTCGCATGCCGAAGCTGGAGCCGATTTCGTAGCACCCAGCGATATGATGGACGGGCGAATACTCGAAATACGCGACGCCTTGGAAGATGCAGGTTACATCAATACCGGAATTCTTTCCTACAGCGCCAAATACGCTTCTGCGCACTACGGCCCATTTCGCGATGCACTCGATAGCGCACCTGTCGATTTGCAAAACATTCCCAAAGACAAGAAAACCTACCAAATGGATTACCACAATCGTATCGAAGCTATTCGTGAAACCCTCATGGACATCGAAGAAGGCGCCGACATAGTGATGGTAAAACCCGGAATTGCTTATCTCGACATAGTGCGTGAAGTAAAGAATGCCGTGGAAGTTCCCGTTGCTGTATACCAAGTTTCAGGCGAATATGCTATGATCAAAGCGGCTTCGGAACGCGGCTGGCTTGATCACGACGCGGTAATGATGGAGCAAGTCACGGCAATAAAGAGAGCAGGAGCAGATATGATTGCGAGTTATTTCGCCAAAGACGTTGTCAAATTAATTTCTTAGTATGAAGGAGATAGGACTGGTTTTCTTGCTTGTTTTCACCATTTCTTGCAAGAGAGAATCTGAAAAACCGTTAGATAAAGAGACTTCAAAAACTCCCATAGCTTTCGGTAAAGAGCTTTTTGAAAGTAAAGGCAATTGTGTTGCTTGTCACTTAAAAGATCAGAAAGTGATAGGTCCAAGTATTGTAGAAATAGCAAAAACCTACAAAACGCAAAATGCGGATATTGTTGCTTTCTTGAAAGAAGAGGCCAAACCAATCGTCGACCCATCGCAATATGAAGTGATGAAAACCAATTTTGCGATCACCAAAAAGATGAGCGACGAAGAGCTGAAGGCAATAGAAGCGTATATCTACTCCAGTTTGAAATAGAAATTTTTTTTGCCCTTGCAGAGTGTATAGTTCTTAAAGGGTTTAGTGAGATTTATGTTGTGGAGGTTACTAACTATAAGGTACATTTACACGATGGAAACCACTTACATCAAGACGCCACTCGGAATCGCAAAAATTAGCGGAGATGATAACGGTATTGTAGCCATATCTATTCTCGATGAAGGTAATCCCTGCAAAAAAACACCTCATGTTTTAAAGAGAGCTGTCAACCAACTTCAGGAATATTTCGAAGGTAAACGCACCCAATTCGATTTTAAACTACAGCCTCAAGGAACAGAATTCCAACAAAAAGTATGGCAAGCTTTACTCGAAATCCCATTCGGAAAAACCTGCTCTTATATGGACTTATCCAAAAAACTTGGCGATGTCAAAGCCATTCGAGCTGTAGCTTCTGCCAATGGCAAAAACCCATTGTGGATTGTCGTTCCTTGTCATCGCATAATTGGAACCAATGGCTCACTTACGGGCTATGCTGGTGGTTTGTGGCGTAAAAAATGGTTGTTGGAGCATGAATGTCCTA
>CANHBE010000021.1 GCA_947458575.1 Flavobacteriaceae bacterium
AGCTTGGATAAGTTTAGGTTATCGTTTAGAAAGATTAAAAACTTTAGACAAAGAGGATATTTCTAATAGTACAGTTCTTAAAAAATTTCAAGAAAAAAGAGATTTATACTATATTATTTTTTTTATATCGTACCTGTGTTATTAATATGGCTAATAAACAAAAAAATAGATGAATAACTAGAAACTAGATTACGACAATCAGCATAATAACAAAGTATAAAAGGTTAAAACCCTTTAATTTCTTCTAGCGTTATATGTTTTCCGCCCGTCCAATATAATCCTTATATTCTATCAGAGAATATTACACATTTATTATAATCCGGAATATTCGCAACTCGCTTTCTTCTGCGCTTACCATGTTTAAGATGCTGATATATGTATTTATAGGGCTTATCGGCATTCGACCACTAGACGTTGAGTGTGCTTCTCAGTACCGACTGTTACCATAACGAAGTAAATGCCTTTGTCGATGGCCAAAGGCAGGTCAATGCTGCCGTCAATTACACCGTTCGATACAGCTATCGTTTGATTGATTAGGCGCTTCCCTACCAAATCAAAAATCTCAATGTCAGCCGTGAAAATCGAAGTATCTATATCTTCCATGCGCAGGTTGATGGCTTTCCCATATGCGGGATTAGGCCACAGGGTAAGTGTTCCTTTTTTCAATTCATGCGGCTGTTTCTCTTTGGTCTGCATTGCACTCGCTGTGGTGAAGAAGAATGGAGCGCTTAAAAAGGATGATGAGGTGAACTCATCAGGATCACCGCAAAGGGATTGCACCTGAACAACGTATTGTGTATTCGGTATAAGCCCTGTGAGCTGCCAATTCGGAGCTTGCAGATTATTTTGGCTAGAGTAGTTTGCGGCTGACACTGGTTTCCAATAGAGGATGTACAAGCTGGCCGACGTCACGGCAGACCAACTTACAAGCGAAGAAGAATTGGTAACAATTGAAGCGCTAACATTGCTCGGGGGATCACACTCCACATTTGTTCCCATTGTGTTGAATGAAAATGTCGGTGTAAAAGCACCGGCACCTGATGCACATACTGCCTGTACTTGAAATTCGTAGTATGTGGAAGCGGAAAGTCCTGTTAGTGAGTAATTAGGGGTGGTAAGTGCATTCAAGTTGGTATAGCTCGTGGCAGATGATTCCTTCCAGCGAACATTATAGCTCACAGCACTTGAAACAGGTTGCCAGGATAGTATAGCAGAGGTTGTGGTAACGTTGCTTGCCAGGGCAGATCCCGGAATACTGCATGCTCCGTTAGGCAACGTAACGCTTACATCATCGAGAGCAATGCATTGGTCGACTGATGAACTCGCTGAATTATCGTTGACCCAGCGAAAGCGAATCTGACCATTGACCTGAACGGTAGCCGGCAGTTCGATAGAAAGGTTGTAGGTAGAGGTACCAACAGTATTCGGAAAATTTGCTGTTGTGGCATCGAAAGCGGTTATGGCTGTCCAAGTTGAGCCTCCGTTTACACTAACAAACAGACGATATCCAGGAATGGTTTCTGCATTGGTTGCCGCAGCGAAACGGCGCACGTTGTAGGACAGTTGAACACTGTTTAGAGCACTGCCTGTGTTGTTCGACAGGATGAGCTGCAGAATGTTGCCAGCGCCCGAAGTAGGTGAGGTGCCAAGCGCCCGATTAGAAGATGAGAAATCGGAATAATTGAACGCTCGCATATTGCTCGTTCCAGTGAAATTATTGGTTGCAACAATCAGCGAATTGTTCACGGTGCCAACAGATGCCGCGGAGGGATTTCCGGAGGACGGTATGATGGAGGTCCATGACGTGGCCGAACCACCGAGTTTTCCGATATGGCTCCAGCCAGCGGGTATGGTAGAGCTCGTTCCCATACCATTGAAGTTTTGAATGTATGAACCAGTGAAGCTTACCTGCGCCATTGGGCTTAGAGTGAAAAGAATCATTGCAGCAGCTAAAAAAATGCGAGTAATAACGGGGTTATTGACCGTAAAGATTAAATTAGTTTTGGTTGTGTAGTGGTTTTGATTCATGGTATGATTAATATTATTGACTAAGCAAATTTAATTTTTAATTATGAGATAAGCAAATCTAAAAAATGTTCCCACTTTTAATTAATACATTCCCACTTTATTTTATGCGAAATATAAATAATTAAAAATCAATTACTTAAAAAGCATATATTACTTTTTTATCGTCTGACATTTTTACTCTTTATAATTATTAATAATTAATTTGTTAAACTCTCCCTTTCAAGGCATTGAATACCCATGCATTAGCCAAAAAACCAACACCGACAGCGCCAAATCCCCAGCCGGCTATCTCGTCATAACGGAAAGCTCCCAAAGCAATTAAGAGTAAACCCATGATAATCATAATGAATGTCGCCCAGCCAAGCACTGTATTTTTATTCATTCCCATGTATTGCGGTATTTATTTTAGAGGGACAAATATCGAGAATATCGACAGAATAATAAACTATTTCAACTAAAAACATCCACCAACATTTCCTTCAACAAATCATGATCTGATAAAGCATTGGCGCCCACTCCTTTACTTTTGACATCTATATCGCGCAACTTAGCCACAATCGCACTCACTTTTTTCATTGGATAATTCTTCAAAGCGATGTCGTAATCCTTTAAGAAATACGGATTCACTTTCAGTACAGCTGCGACATTCTTGGGATTTCTGTCTTTCAAACCATGATATTGAAGCAAAGAGACAAAAAACGCAAATACCAAACCGGTCGTCATGACCATCGGGTGCTCTCTCGGATTGTCTGCAAAATACTGCGCAATTTGATAGGCTTTCAATTGATTGCGGTCGCCAATGGCCTTACGCAACTCAAACACATTAAAATCTTTACTAAAGCCGATATTTTCTTCAATATGCTTCGCCGAAATGGTCGTTCCTTTGGGCAGAATAATCTGAAGTTTTTCTAGTTCATTATTGATCTTACTTAAATCTGTTCCCAAAAACTCCACCAACATCGCCGCTGCTTTTGGCTCAATCGTAAAGTTCTTGCCTTGCAACACGCGCTTAATCCATTCTCCAACCTGATTCTCATATAGCTTTTTACTTTCATACAGTAAACCATTTTTTTCGAGCAGTTTGCAAAGTTTCTTTCGTTTATCGAGTGTTTTATATTTGTAGCAAATAACCAAAACCGTAGAAGACATCGGGTTCTCTGCATACGACTCTAACTGATCTATCGTTTTAACCAAATCCTGCGCTTCTTTAACAATAATCACCTGACGCTCGGCCATCATTGGATAGCGTTTTGCCGCCGCAACGATATCCTCAATCTTGACATCTCTTCCATAAAAAACCGATTGGTTGAAGCCTTTTTCGTCTTCCGTCAACACATTTTGCTCGATATAATCCGACAGTCTATCAATATAATAAGGCTCCTCACCCATCAAAAAGTAAATGGGTTTGATGTTACCGGCTTTGATATCGTTTACAATCTTTACAACTTCATCCATTGTTATTTCTGGGATTTGGTATTTGAAATTTTATTTCTTGTGCCCTAGTAAATTGATCTCTATTCCTTTACTATTTTTATAGTTTGAATACCATTTTCAGTTGAAATTTTGAGAAAATATAATCCATAATTTAGTTCACTCAAATAAATTGGTTCCCCTCTCTTCACCATTTGTTTTTCAGAAACTAATTTACCAACAACATCATAAATTTGATAATTTACAGTAGCGTAATTGTTATCCCAACTGAGCCGAACATCACCTGCAGTAGGATTTGGGGTGATGGAAAAACTAGTTCCACTATTTTGAGCAGTTGACAAATTTGAAACAACCACTGATTGGGTAATTTCGTCCCAACTCCCAATATCGTTTTCAATGTATAATTTCACTTGATAAGTACCAATTGCCGAATAAACATGAGTTGGATTTTGTTCGTTGCTAAAAGTCCCATCGCCAAAATCCCACCACCATGCTAAACTACCCTCACTTGTGTCATTAAATGAAAATGAAAATAAGTTAGAAGTCCAATCATAATTTGCCGATGGCTTATGTCTTTTCCACAAAAACTGTGTTATTTTATTTGTAATAATTGGCAAGTAAGCATTTCCACCAACACCATTGCTCCAAGTTCCATTTGTTGTTCCATAAAATTCATGACCTTGACCAGCAACAAAATAAGTTTCTTTATTGGTAAATCCTAAAGCATCTAACTTCATATTAATTAAATTACTACCATCGGCTTGCGGTAGTGCTGTATAACCAAATGGACTTCCTGTATTAAAGTTAACAGTAGCATCGGCTTCTCCGTGAATTAACAAAACAGGAGTTGTATTGTTTGCGGTTATAAGATTTGTACTTTGAATAGCGCCCCACATCCCAACCACAGCGTCAGGTTTACCATTGAAAGTTAGATTATTTCCAACGTCAAGTGGACCTAAATTAGGAGCCGTATGTGAGAAAGGCGGTGTTATATTGAAATAATTTATCACACCAATTTGTTGCGGAATTTCTGACGTCTCATCTAAATAAATGGCATGCAAACCTATAAAGCTACCGGCACTACTTCCAACAAAATAAATCTTAGTCGGGTCAATTCCATATAAAGCCGCATTTGCTCTTAAAAAGCGAACAGCTGTTCTACCATCTTGTATTCCTCTATAGACTGCTCGAGTAGAATGAAGTTCGGTATTTCCTACCAAATTAAAGCCTTTTCTATAATCAATTGATGCAGTCACATATCCTTTTCGCGCTAAACTATCACAAAGCGCTTTCATATCGTCTGCATTGCGATTTCCTAGCAGAAAACCACCTGGATGAGCAAATATAACAGCAGGGCGAAGCTCAAAAGTATCACTAGTTGGTTGATAAATGTCCATGATTAAATCTTGAGCAGTTGTACTAGACTCCACTGTGAAAAATGGACCATTTATCGCAGGAGCAGATCCATATACAACATTATTGATCGCAGTTGAAGAAGGAAATAGATTTGCCGTATATCTCCTATCTTGCGACCAAGATAGAAATGTCAAAATAAGTAGTGAAACAATAAATATTCTATTCTTCATGCTATTGTTTAATTTTATAATTCCCTTTTCTCATGGGACGTAATTCAGACACTGCAAACAATCGATGCCGTTGGGAAGTTCACAAATAATATTGAGAAATATGCTGTCTAATCCATCGAAAAATCTAAATATCCAAAAATCTAACTTTCAAATAATCCGTAAATCTTATCTACTTTTGCAGCATGCGAAATCTTCAATTTTCATCCTTCAACTTCCGTTTCAAAAATAGTGAAAATACCATCTCTATTTTCGACGAAATTCGCAAAAAGTTTGTCATGCTAACCCCAGAAGAATGGGTGCGTCAACATGTGATTCATCATTTTTTATTCGAGAAAAATTATCCAAAATCACTAATTAACGTCGAAAAAGTACTCAAGATAAACGGCTTAACCAAACGCTACGATGTGGTGGTATACAATTCCGATGGCTCCATATTTATCCTCGTCGAATGCAAAGCGCCCGAAGTGAAAATCACCCAAACTACCTTCGATCAAATTGCGCGATACAACCTCACAATGAAAGCAGAACATCTCATGGTCACCAACGGACTAAATCACTACTTTTGCCAAATGGATTTTGAAAAGGAACAATATGTCTTTTTGAAAGAATTACCTGAACGGGATATTTAAGTTATTAGACTGTTGGAAACGTACTAAAATCCAAATTCCAAATTCCAAAAATCGAAAAATCTTACAATCTAAAATGAAAATCGCCGTCGTCATCTTAAACTGGAATGGAGCAAAACTACTGCAACAGTTCCTGCCATCGGTGGTCTCATATTCGCAGGAAGCGAATGTTTTTGTTGCAGACAATGCTTCAACAGATGATTCGGTAAATGATGTTAAAGCAAATTTTCCTAGCGTTCAAATTATTCGAAATAAGGACAATTACGGTTTTGCGAAAGGCTACAACGACGCGCTGAAGAACCTTGATTATGATATTTTTGCTTTAGTCAATTCGGATATTGAAGTCACCGAAAATTGGCTGCAACCGATATTGGAAAAATTTCAAAACGAACCAAAGGTCGCCATTATTCAACCAAAAATCAGGGATTTTAAGAATAAAGATTTTTTTGAATATGCGGGCGCAGCTGGCGGCTATATCGACCAATATGGCTTTCCGTTCTGTCGCGGGCGTATTTTTGATACTGTCGAAAAAGACCTCAATCAATATGATGACGAAACCGAGATCTTCTGGGCATCAGGTGCGTGCTTTTTTATCAGAAGCTCTGTTTTCCGACAACTCGGCGGCTTTGATGAGGATTTCTTTGCGCATCAAGAAGAAATCGATTTGTGTTGGCGCGCCATCAATTGTGGACATCAAATTCGATATACTTCAAAATCACTAGTATTCCATGTTGGCGGAGCGACTTTGCAACAAGGTAATCCGAAGAAAACCTACTTAAATTTTAGAAATTCCTTACTGATGTTGGTGAAGAATTTACCGAAAAAACGCCTGTTTTTAATTATTTTCATCCGACTTTGTTTGGATGGTTTGGCTGGAATTCAATTCATCTTTCAAGGAAAACCCAAACATACATTTGCAATAGTACAAGCGCATTATTCGTTTTACAGCTTGATCGGTCGATTTCTGAAGAAAAGAGGCGGTCATCAAATTGACTCATACTTTAAAATCAAAAGTATTGTTTACCTTTATTTCATTAAGAAACAGACTATCTTTGGCAAAAATTCTTAACAGTAGTTTAAGAGATATGCTATTGAAAAAAGGAATTTATCATTTATTTTCGCGAAAACTAAATTACAATCCTATGAAAAAAGTACTAATTGCACTATCGATTGTCGGCGTATTAGCGACAACTTCTTGTGGAAGTAAAAAGAAAATTGCTGAATTGGAAGCAAAAAACAAGGAATGTCAAGATTTATTGAATTCAACGACTGTGAAATTAAACTTGTGTTTGAGCGAGAAAGATCAATTGTCTAGTCAAGTTGACTTCCTTAAGAAAAACAACTCTGAGCTCATCAACAACATGGGTAATATGACTACTTTGACGGCTCAAGGCGCGCAAAATATTGAGAAAGCACTGGAAACCATCAAAGAGAAAGATCTGAAAATCACCAGAATGCAAGACGCCCTAACCAAAAAAGACAGTGTCACTTTGGCTTTGGTAACGAGTTTGAAAAGTTCTGTTGGTATTTCAGACCCAGATATCGAAGTGAATGTTGAAAAAGGTGTGGTCTTTATTTCTATCGCTGACAAATTGCTTTTCAAAAGCGGCAGCTATTTGGTAAGTGACAAAGCGAAAGAAGTATTAGCAAAAGTTGCCAAAGTTGTCAATGACAAACCTACTTTCGAGTGTATGGTGGAAGGTCATACTGACAATGTTCCCTTTACTGGCAATGCGATCTTGCTAGACAACTGGGATTTAAGCGTAAAACGTTCTACAGCAATCATTCGTGTGTTGACCAAAGAATTGAAAGTAAACCCGGCACAATTAATCGCTGCTGGACGAGCTGATTACATTCCGTTAGTGGAAAACAACACGGCGGAAAACAGATCCAAAAACAGAAGAACTCGTATCGTAGTGTTACCAAAAATTGACGAGTTTTATGATATGATTGAGAAAGAGATGAAGAAACCTTCGAAGTAAGCGAGATAAATGAAATAAGAGTCAATAAAATAAGAATCAAGAGGCCTCAAATAGTTGAGGCTTTCTTTATTTATAGAGACTTTTGGCTCTTATCTCTTGCTTCTGTTTTTCCTTTTTAAAAAATATCAGGATCTCCTTTTCCTTCTCGAACAACAACTGGTTCGTAACCGGATAAGTCAATTATCGTCGAAGGTGTATTGTCGCCATATCCGCCATCGATGACAACATCAACTAGATTTTGCCATTTTTCAAATATCAATTCTGGGTCGGTGGCATACTCTAGTACTTCATCATCATCATGAATTGAACTTGAAACAATAGGATTTCCCAAAACACGAACAATCTCACGCGCAATATTATTGTCAGGTACTCGAATACCGACTGTGGTTTTCTTTTTAAACTCTTTCGGCAAACTGTTGTTCCCGGGCAAAATAAAGGTATATGGACCAGGCAACGCTCTTTTCAATATCTTAAAGGTCGATGTGTCAATTTGTTTCACATAATCTGACAAATTACTCAAATCGTGGCAAACAAAAGAGAAATTAGCCTTCTCTAATTTGATGCCTTTGATTTTGGCAATGCGCTCTAAAGCTTTACTATTGGTAATATCACATCCCAAACCATAAACGGTATCTGTGGGATAAATAACCAAACCGCCGCTCTTCAATACATCGACTACTTTTTTAATCGCAGCCTCGCTGGGTTTGTCTTCGTATATTTTGATGAATTGGGACATAGTTAAAAAATTACAATTTTACAAATTCCACCCGAGGCGCAGCCGAATTGAGCTGAGCTAAATTCCAATCAGGAATCCTTTAAAAAGTATATTTGAATTTGGATTTTGGAATTTAATTATTTGAAATTTAAGCAATTGATTTTACCCAATCACATCAAGTTTAGCAAAACGCAACAACAATTTTTTAATTCCTCCTACTTCAAACTTAATTTCTGCTTTCTTATCTGCACCGGCACCCTCTAAATTCATGACTTCTCCTTTACCGAATCGTTCGTGCATGACCATATTTCCGACAACCAATTTGGAGTCGAATAAGTTGGTATTCGCAGGAGCATTGCCAGAAACCGGTTTAAGTTTCCTGATGGTCACCGACGGTTCTTCTCCATACTTTTTGGGCGGTGTACCACTAACCGGCTTGCTCAGCCGCAATTTCGACTTGTCAACATCACCAAAAATATCATTATCAATGAGCGGTTTGTACCGATAATTTGTTTCTTCTGCGGATAGGTATTCGAGATATTGTCCGTCTATTTCGTCGATAAATCGAGAAGGCTCGCTGTCGGAAAGTTTGCCCCAACGGTAACGCGATTGTGCATAAGTTAAGTATGCCTGCCGTTCCGCTCTAGTTAAAGCAACATAAAACAATCGACGCTCCTCCTCTAGTTCACTTCTCGTGCTGATACTCATGGCACTCGGAAATAAATCCTCTTCCATCCCGACAATAAAAACGTAAGGGAATTCTAATCCTTTCGCCAAGTGAATGGTCATCAAAGCTACTCTATCGTCATCTCCGGTATCTTTATCCAGATCGGTAGCCAAAGCAACATCTTCCAGAAATTCTGACAATGCACCACGTGCGCCGTCAATTTCCTTTTGTCCTTCCGTGAAATCTTTGATACCGTTGAGCAATTCTTCAATATTCTCAATTCTTGCAACGCCTTCAGGTGTTCCGTCTTTCTTGAGTTCTTGCACCAAACCGGTTTTCTTGGTTACGTGTTCTGTGACAAAAAAAGCATCTTGATTTTCGTTGATCACCTGAAAACTCTGAATCATAGTGACAAAATCCTGCAACTTAGCTTTTGTTCCGGAATTCAACTTTAAATCGATTTTATCGATATTCTGCATCACTTCAAAAATAGACCGCTTGTAGTGGTTTGCAGCAACTGTCAATTTCTCGATGGTCGAATCGCCTATACCTCTCGCCGGATAATTAATCACACGAATTAAAGCCTCTTCGTCTTTGGGATTGATAATCAAACGAAGATAGCACAACACGTCTTTGATTTCCTTCCGTTGATAAAAGGATAATCCACCATAAATTCGATACGGAATATCTCGTTTCCGCAACGCGTCTTCCATGGAGCGCGATTGCGCATTGGTTCGATACAAAATCGCAAATTCGCCATTGCGCAATTGATTCTGCATTTTCTGTTCCCAGATGGTTGCAGCTACATATCGACCTTCTTCACTATCTGTGATACTGCGGTGCACTTTGATTCGATTGCCAAACTCGTTAGCTGTCCACACTACTTTTTCTAATCGGGTCTTATTCTTTTCAATAATTGAATTGGCAGCCTCAACTATATTTTTTGTCGAACGGTAATTTTGCTCTAATCGATAGGTTTTGACGTTGTCATAATCCTTCTGAAAGTTGAGAATATTATTGATGTTGGCACCACGAAAAGCATAGATACTTTGCGCATCATCACCAACGACGCAGATATTCTGAAATCGATCTGATAGTGCCCGTACAATCAAATACTGCGAATGATTGGTATCTTGGTACTCATCCACCAATATATAGCGAAATCGGTCTTGATATTTTGCCAATACATCCGGAAAACGATTCAACAATTCGTTGGTTTTCAAAAGCAAATCGTCGAAGTCCATTGCGCCTGCTTTGAAACATCGATCAACATAATTTTGATAAATCTCACCCAAACGCGGTTTCTTCGACATAGCATCAGCTTCCTGTAATTCTGGATTGTTGAAATAGGCTTTTACCGTAATCAGTGAATTTTTATAAGACGATATTCTTCCCAAAACCTGTTTCGGTTTGTAGATGTCTTTATCCAATTGCATTTCTTTGATAATCGCCGAAATCAATCGAACACTATCCTGCGAATCGTAAATGGTAAAATTCGACGGATAGCCCAACTTATCAGCTTCGGAACGAAGAATCCGAGCAAAAACCGAGTGAAATGTTCCCATCCACAAATTCTTCGCTTCGTTAGAACCGACAATTTGAGCAATACGAGACTTCATCTCGCGAGCAGCTTTGTTCGTAAAAGTTAATGCCAAAATACTGAAAGCATCAACTCCCAAACTCATCAAGTACGCAATTCGAACAGTCAGTACACGCGTTTTCCCCGAACCAGCACCGGCAATAATCATCATTGGCCCATCCTTCTGTAGAACAGGTTGCTGTTGCGCTTCATTGAGTTGATTGATGTGCTGCTGCATAAAAAAAATGGGGCTTTCTTCTAAATGAAAAGCAAAAGTACACTTCGTCTCGCTTTATTACAATTAAAAGTACATCGACTTATCAACTAAAATTCTATTTTTGCGTTCAAATTTTTTCTCATGGACACGACAAAACTTCTCGAAATTCTATCTTACACACTTCCTTCACTGATTACCGGAGGTGTTGCTTATTATTTATTTCTGGAATACTTCAAAGACCAGCAAAAAACACGTCGCTGGTTACTCATGAAAGAAAATCAAAAAGATGCGTTGCCACTGCGATTGCAAGCTTTTGAGCGCATGGTTCTTTTTCTAGAACGTATCAATCCAACCAAACTTCTGATTAGAATAGCACCGCTTTCGGACGATAAGTTTGATTACGAAAACTTAGTGATTTCTCATATCGAACAGGAATTTGAACACAATCTTACCCAACAAATCTATATGACCGACGAGTGTTGGACTATTATCGTAACAGCCAAAAACGCCACGATTCAAATGATTCGGAAAGCGGCGATGAGCGACCGCGTAGATAGCGCCGACAAATTGCGGGAGGTTATTCTCTCCGATTTAATGGAAAAAGCGACACCAAGTAGCGCCGCTTTGAGTTACTTAAAAAATGAAGTGAATGGTTTTTTGTAGGAGCTAATCCGGCTATACGCTGCAATCTTTTTGTTTCATTACATTTCACAAAAAGGATTTTCGCTGCTATCCGGGCTAGTGACATCCGTTCTGTTAGAACTACCTCGAATAATTCGGCGCTTCTTTAGTAATCGTCACATTGTGCGGATGACTTTCGTTAATGCCACTCGCAGTGATGCGCACAAAGCGTCCAGTGTCTTGTAAAGTCACTATATCCTTAGAACCGCAATAGCCCATTCCTGCTCTCAATCCACCGATGAATTGTTGCATGCTTTCGTTCAATTCGCCTTTATATGGCACACGACCAACAATTCCTTCTGGAACCAATTTCTTCACGTCGTCTTCTACATCCTGAAAGTATCTATCTTTCGAGCCTTCTTGCATCGCTTCTACCGAACCCATGCCACGATACGACTTGAACTTCCTTCCTTCAAAAATAATGGTTTCTCCCGGAGATTCTTTTGTTCCTGCTAACAGTGATCCTAACATCACGCTATCTGCCCCGGCAGCAATCGCCTTCGGAATATCTCCCGTGTAACGAATGCCTCCATCGGCAATCACAGGAACGCCGCTACCCTTAATCGCGGCTGCTACTTCCAAAACCGCTGAAAACTGTGGAAATCCCACTCCGGCAACCACTCGCGTCGTACAAATAGAACCCGGACCAATGCCGACTTTAACACCATCTGCTCCATTTTCGACCAAAAACTTGGCGGCTTCCGCTGTAGCGATATTACCAACAATCACATCCAATTTTGGAAATTTTCCTTTGATCTCTTTCAACACATTCACAACTCCTTGCGAATGTCCGTGCGCCGTATCAATAATAATAGCATCAACACCCGCATTCACCAGAGCTTCTGCTCTTTGCACTGCATCGGCAGTTACACCAATGGCAGCCGCGACACGCAATCGACCATAAACATCCTTATTGGCAATTGGCTTTTGCGTGAGTTTGGTTATATCCCGAAATGTGATGAGTCCAACCAACTGGTAATCACTATTCACAACCGGCAATTTTTCAATTTTGTTTCCTTGTAACACAACCTCTGCCTGTTCTAAAGAGGTTCCTTCCGCAACGGTAATCAAATTCGAGCTGGTCATCACCTCCACGATCGGACGGGTATTGTTTTTCTCAAAACGCAAGTCGCGATTGGTTACGATGCCTTTGAGTTTCCTCCCGTCATCAACAATCGGAATTCCACCAATCCCAAATTCCTTCATGGCGTTTTTGGCGTCGGCAACTGTTGCTGAAAGTGGCAATGTCACCGGATCGATTATCATCCCGGACTCTGCCCGTTTTACTTTCCGCACTTTCGCAGCTTGTTGCTCGATCGTCATGTTTTTATGCAAAACCCCGATTCCACCCTCTTGAGCCATGGCTATCGCCATCGAACTTTCCGTGACAGTATCCATAGCCGCAGAGACAATAGGAACGTTAAGAGAAATATTTCTTGAAAATTTAGATTGAATACTAACTTCTCGAGGCAGTACGGTTGAATAATTGGGAACTAATAATACATCGTCGTAGGTTAATCCTTCGCCGATAATTTTGGTGTTGTGAGCGTTCATTGCAATTTGTGGTTTATGCTGAACTGGGTTCAGATTTGTAGTTAAATTGCGGGCAAATGTAAAGAAAATTAAGTAAATATGAATCGTTTTTACCTACTAAATCAATACCTTGCAGGATGAACTTTATTTCTAATTGACCGCTGACTATGGATCCCCTTAATTCGAACATCAATGGACTTTCAGCAATCGAGGTCATTCAGTCAAGAAATAATTCAGGAACAAATTCGCTCGAACATCAGGAGCAAAACCACTTTCTTTCGTCGCTCATCGATATGATCAAGGAACCTATGTTTCTGCTTTTGATAGCGGCAACGGCAATCTACTTTATTACAGGCGAATATGGTAATGGTATTTTCATGGCAGTTGCTATTGCAATCGTATCTGCCATTTCTTTATTTCAAGAATCGCGAAGTCGAAAAGCTATTGACGCGCTTAAGAAATTATCCCAACCTAAATGTAAAGTCATTCGTGAGGGCAAAGTGATTGAAATTCTTAGCGAAGAAATTGTCTTGGGTGATTGCATCCAAATTGAAGAAGGTGCATTCGTTCCTGCTGATGGCATCATACTTCAATCGAATGATTTTTCTGTGAATGAATCGATACTCACGGGCGAATCGCTCTCGGTATTCCGGACCGAAACCTCCGAAAATAATAAGGTTTTTCAAGGCACAATCGTCGCCAGCGGTTTGGCAATTTGTAAAGTTACGGCCATCGGTAACCAAACTGAATTGGGAAAAATCGGCAAAAGTCTCAACAGCATCGAAGAAGAAAAAACGCCGTTGCAAATTCAAATCGGCAATTTCGTCAAAAAAATGTCGATTATTGGCTTGGTAATTTTTGGCATTGTCTGGGGCATCAACTACTACAATTCTGCTGATTTACTCGATAGCTTACTCAAGGCTCTCACGCTGGCAATGAGCATCATTCCTGAGGAAATTCCTGTAGCTTTTGCGTCTTTTATGGCATTAGGTGCCTGGCGCTTACTCAAAATGGGCATCATTGTCAAACAAACGAAAACCGTAGAAACTTTAGGAAGTGCAACCGTGATTTGCACGGACAAAACGGGAACCATTACCGAAAACCGCATGACGTTGGCGCAATGGTATACTTTAGAAGACAACCTATTGCATGTTCCTAATGATCAACGAAGTGAGTTAGACAATGAACTGCTCAGTCTATCGATGTGGTCGAGCGAACCGATTCCGTTTGATGCCATGGAAATCGCCTTGCACGAAGCCTACGAAAAACTCGAAATCAATGATGATCGCCCGTTCTACCAATTGATTCACGAATATCCGCTAAGTGGCAAACCACCGATGATGACGCATGTTTTCCAAAATCAAGCTGGACATCGCATCATCGCTGCCAAAGGAGCGCCCGAAGCCATCATGTCGTGCTCCAATTTGTCAGAATCGCAAATTCAGCAAATTCAAGACGCTATTGCCACCATGACGCAAGAAGGTTTTCGTGTTCTAGGCGTTGGACTCGCCGATTTTGATAGAAATAAATATCCGGAAACCCAGCAAGAATTCGCTTTTCAATTTAAAGGTCTCGTTGCGTTTTACGACCCGCCAAAAGCCAATATCAAAGCAGTTTTTGAAACGTTTTATAAAGCTGGAATCCAAGTGAAAATTGTCACGGGCGACAACGCTGCCACCACCACCGCCATCGCCAATCAAATTGATTTTAGGAATACCCATCAAACCCTAAATGGCGATGAACTTATGACGATGGACGATGCAACCTTAAAAACCAAAGTCATGGAAACCAGCATCTTCACCCGTATGTTTCCGGAAGCAAAACTCAAAATCATCAAAGCGCTCAAAGACAACAATCAGATTGTGGCGATGACCGGCGACGGCGTTAATGATGGACCGGCGTTGAAATCTGCACACATAGGCATTGCCATGGGAAAAAAAGGAACGGAAATCGCCAAAGAAGCCGCCAACCTCATCTTGATTGACGATGATTTTTCGAAAATGGTCGATGCCATTGCCATGGGAAGAAAGATTTACCTCAACCTCAAAAAAGCAATTCAATACATCATCTCGATTCACATTCCGATTATTCTCATCGTCTTTATTCCACTGGCGTTGGGATGGATATTTCCTAACATTTTCACGCCTGTTCATATTATATTTTTAGAGATTATCATGGGGCCAACTTGCTCCATCATCTACGAAAACGAACCCATGGAAAAAGATTTGATGCTCCAAAAACCACGACCGCTATCGAACACTTTTTTCAACTGGAAAGAAATTCTCATCAGCATCATTCAAGGAGTAGTCATTACGGGCGGTTTGCTGTTAGTTTACCAATACTGCGTTGCGGATTCTTGCACTGAAAATCAAACCCGAACTACTGTTTTCCTCACGCTCATTGTCGCCAATATCTTTATGACGCTGGTCAACCGTTCTTTTCACTATTCTATATTGACAACCATACGATATCGAAACAACCTTGTGCCGATAATTATCGGAATCACAGTGAGTATTACTGCTTTACTGTTGTGGGTTCCGATGTTTTCAAAATTCTTTCAATTTGAAATGATTTCTTCAACGCAACTTCTACTGAGCGTTGGTGTTGGAATGGTTTCAGTGTTGTGGATTGAAATTTATAAGTGGATGAGAAGACGAGGATAGATGGTTGGGTGAATCGTGGATTCGTTTAAGCGTTGAATCGGTTAACCGAACTTACGATTAAACGATTTACCAATTAAACGATTAAACCCTAGCCCCGATGGCAGTGGAAATCCTTTTGTGAGGTAACGAAACAAAAGATTGCAGCGAACAGCGGGAATTAGCTCCTAATGAAACTCCCCAAACAACTTCGACGCTTCGTTATAGCTGCTTTCAAAACTCATTGGGCGAATATTGGTGTTAACTTTTTGAGCTGTGAAGTACGACAACATTTTTTCAGTCGGCATGTTCCCGGTCAAATCGTCTTTCGCCATCGGACAGCCTCCAAAACCTTGAATGGCACCATCGTAACGACGACAACCGGCTTTGTACGCGGCATCAATTTTCTCGAACCAAGTATTCGGCGTGGTATGCAAATGCGCACCAAACTCGATACTCGGATATTCTGGAATTAAATTAGAAAACAAATAGGAAATAACCTCTGGAGTCGAGCTTCCGATGGTGTCTGACAACGACAAAATTTTGACACCCATGTCAGACAATTTTTGCGTCCACTCACCCACAATCTCCACATTCCAAGGGTCGCCGTACGGATTTCCAAATCCCATTGACAAATACGCAACGACTTCCTTATTGCTGGCATCCGCAATATTCAGAATTTCTTGCAAGGTCAACAACGATTCCGCAATAGTTTTGTGGGTATTTCGCATCTGAAAATTCTCCGAAATCGAAAACGGAAAACCCAAATACTGTATTTCTTTATGTGTGGCTGCCGTTTGCGCGCCTTGGGTGTTGGCAATAATGGCGAGCAATTTACTGGTGGTTTGCGACAAATCGAGTTGGGCTAAAACCTCCGCTGTATCTTGCATTTGAGGAATGGCTTTTGGCGAAACAAAACTCCCAAAATCTATCGTATCAAATCCGACACGCAACAGCGATTGAATATAACTTACTTTTCGCTCGGTTGGGATAAACGGCTTTATGCCTTGCATGGCATCGCGCGGACATTCGATGATTTTGATAGCCTCCATAAAGCGTCAAAGATAAAAAAGTATTGGTTTGTACGAAATCGTTTTTTCTCTAAATTAGTGTATTACACAATACCGTAATAATAAAAAATATTACATAATTTGGTAATAATAAAAAATATTACGTTATTTGGTAATAATTTTAAATTCGTTGGCATATGATTAGTGTACTCACCGGTGACATCATCAACTCCAGAAAGCTGCCTTCCGAAGTCTGGATGAATGGTTTGAAAAAAATATTAAACACGATTGGACCGAATCCTAGTCGATGGGAGATATACCGCGGAGATGAATTTCAACTAGAAATCGATAATCCAGCAGAAGCGCTGCAAATTGCCATTCAAATAAAAGCCTATTTGAAAACGCTTAGACTCGATGCCAGAATGGCTATTGGTACTGGCGAAAAAAGCCACAATGCCGAAAAAATTTCCGAAAGCAACGGAACTGCATTTGTGCGTTCGGGAGAACTATTCGAAACGTTGAAAAAACAGAAAGTCACCTTGGCTATCAGCAGCGGACAAGCTGATTTTGATGAGAGAATAAATTTGATGTTGCGCTTGGGATTGACTTTTATGAATCAATGGTTGGTACAATCTGCCGAATTGGTGCTTGTCGCCATCGAAAATCAGTCGCTTTCGCAAGAAGAAATTGGACAACGATTAGGAATCAATCAAGCCGCGGTGAGTCGACGCAGAAAAAGAGCTAATTTTGATTTAGTCATAGAATTGGAAACCTATTACCGCGAAAATATTCAAAAAAAATAGCGCATGATATTATTTGTAAAATTGCTCCTTGCCCACGTACTTGCTGACTTTTTGTTGCAGCCAAACTCTTGGATCATCGATAAAGAAAATAACAAACTAAAAAGCAAGTATCTCTATTTTCATGTTTTGATACATGGTGTATTTGCAGCAACATTGGTGGGAGAAATTGCATTTATTCCCTATGCAGCCGGTTTAGCGCTAATTCATGGTATGATCGATTCTGTCAAATTGTATTTTCAAAAGAAAAAAACGAAACGCATTTGGTTTCTGGTTGATCAACTCATGCATTTGGTTTCATTAATCGCAATCGCTCTAGCGTATACGAAACCAAACTTCGAAAACAGAACACTAGATCCATGGTTTTGGATTGTAATTACGGGTATTGTCTTTGTAACCTTCCCAACGTCAATTTTCATCAAAAATGGTATTTCTATCTGGACGCCAGAAAGCAAAGACAAGGGCGACGACTCATTGCAAAATGCAGGGAATTATATTGGGATGCTAGAACGTTTGCTTGTATACTGTTTTATACTCACGGGACATTTTGAAGCAATTGGATTTTTATTGGCTGCCAAATCGATTTTTCGTTTCGGAGATTTGAAAGAAGCACAAGATCGCAAACTGACTGAGTATGTCTTAATCGGGACTTTATTGAGTTTTGGAATCGCAATTGCAATTGGTCTGCTGGTGCAAAACTGTCTTTTACAATCGCCCTAAAATCTTTTTATTTATCGCCTTCACCAACGCTGGACCTTCGTAAATAAATCCGGTATACAATTGCACTAAACTCGCGCCAGCGTCCAATTTCTCGATGGCATCTTCAGCCGTATGAATACCTCCTACGCCAATAATCGGAAACGCTTTATTACTTCTTTCCGATAGAAATCGAATGACTTCTGTCGAACGTTTTGCTAACGGTTTTCCTGACAAACCACCTATTTCGTTTTGGTTTGGAGATTGTAATCCGTCTCTAGAAATTGTGGTGTTTGTCGCAATTACACCGGCAATTTTTGTGGTCGCTACTATCTCAATAATGTCTAATAATTGTTCATTAGTCAAATCCGGTGCAATTTTTAAAAGAATCGGCTTAGCTTTGGGTTTGGTTTCATTCTTATCTTGCAACGTTTGCAGCAATTGAGTCAACGGTTCTTTGTCTTGTAACGCTCTTAAATTCGGCGTGTTAGGTGAACTTACATTCACCACAAAATAATCAACAACTTCATATAAAGCATCGAAGCAGATTTCATAATCTGAAGTTGCATCCTCGTTCGGTGTGACTTTGTTCTTTCCAATGTTTCCACCAATCAAAACGCCGTTATTTTTTTTCAATCGCTTGACCGCTGCTTCCACTCCACCATTATTAAAACCCATTCGATTGATAATCGCGCTGTCTTCCTTCAAACGGAAAAGTCGTTTTTTAGGGTTGCCTTCTTGAGGTTTGGGCGTGACAGTTCCGATTTCAATAAATCCAAATCCGAAGTTCGATAGCTCTTTATATAACTTCGCATCTTTATCAAAACCTGCTGCTAGTCCAACGGGATTCTTGAATTTCAATCCAAATACTTCACGTTCCAACCGTTTGTCATCGCACGCATATAATGAATTACATAAGAAAGCAAAACCGGGAATTTTGTTGAGAAAGCGAAT
>CANHBE010000022.1 GCA_947458575.1 Flavobacteriaceae bacterium
CGAAATGCAAAAGAAAATACTGCTAGCATTTTCCTTTCTGATTATTAGTTTTGGCGTACAATCCCAATATTCAATCACAGGAAAAGTTAGCAATCAATCATTGACTCCTATTGAGGGAAGTCATGTTCACATCGGTAAAAAAACGGTTTCATCAGATGCTACTGGTAGTTATATCATTAAGAATTTACCCGCTGGGAAACTGAACGTCCACGTTTCCTATGTTGGTTATCAAGCTATTGACACCATAATTTATTTAGAAGGTTCGATTACTCTTGATTTTAAATTGATAGAAAGTAACCATCAGCTGAATGAGGTTGTTATAAAGCATCAGAAGAACACGATAAACAAATCCATATTAGAGCAAAAGCTCAAGACAGAAACGATTGAAAAGTACAGCAACCAAACCCTTGGAGATGCGTTGAAAGAAATTGCGGGTGTGTCAAGTTTGAAAACTGGAAACGCAATCGTAAAGCCTATTATTAATGGCCTTTACGGAAGTAGAGTACCGATCATCAGTAATAATGTGCGTTTAGAAGATCAACAATGGGGAACAGAACATGCTCCAAATTTAGACATCAATGCTGCCGGAAAAATCACAGTTATAAAAGGCGCTTCGGGTTTGCAATATGGTGGAGATGCGATTGGCGGTTTAGTCATTATTGAGCCTGTTTCTGTAAAGAAAGACACTTTATTTGGCAGAACCATTAGTAATTTCGATTCGAATGGCAGAGGCGGTTCGGTAAGTTCCAGTATACATAAAGGTAAATTAGTCGGATGGAGCTACAATGCTTTAGGCACTTTCAAATATATGGGAGATAAAACTGCCCCTGACTATGTCTTGTCGAATACCGGCAATCGCGGACTTAACTTTGCTGGAGACATCAAGTTTAGTCGAAAGAAGTATGATTTTGCAGCTTTTTACAGCTTTTTCAATGCTGAAATTGGCATTTTAAGTGCTTCTCACATCGGTAGTGCGTTCGATTTGTGGCAGTCAATCAATAATCAAATTCCTGCTGTGGTGAATGACTTTAGTTATGCAATAAACAATCCACGGCAAGAAGTTCAACATCACATTGCGAAAGTAAATTTCAATTACTATTGGAATGAAATGGCATCAATAAATTTCCAATATGCATTTCAATTCAACAAGCGTTTGGAATTCGATATTCGCAGAGGAACCTTAGCCAATACCCCGGCCTTAGATTTAGATTTGAAAACCCATTCGCTTTTGATTGACTATAAAAAAACGAGTCACGATTGGACCATAAAATCAGGTGCAAATGCATCCTATCAGACCAATTTTGCGGATACAGCCACAGAGATTTGGCCCTTGATTCCCAACTATTCTAAAATAGACCTCGGTGCATACGGAATTGTTTCTCACCAATTTTTCAATAGATTAATCGTAGAAGCTGGCTTGAGGTATGATTTTTCAAATATGCAAGCTTCAAAATTCTACTATAAATCTCGTTGGAATGAAAGAGGTTATGATCCTGAATTTTCTGAATTCATAGTAAGTGATTTCGACAATAGACTGTGGTTAGTCGAACCCAACTTTACATTCCATAATGTTTCAGCAAGTGTAGGTTTCCACAAAGAATTTGACAATAAACTAGATTTGTACGTCAATTTGAGTTTAGCAACCAGAAACCCCAATCCTTCTGAGCTTTTTAGTGATGGTTTACACCATTCAACCGGCGTGATTGAATTAGGTGACTTGGCATTAGACAAAGAGCAATCGATCAAATTATCAACTACAATTCAGAAAAAATGGAACACTATTTCTTTAGAAATAAACCCTTATGTTAGCAATATAAGAAACTATATGTTCTTGAATCCTATTGATTTTGAGAAAACCACTCGTGGAACTTTTCCTGTTTGGGAATACCAACAAACCAATGCTATTGTTTCTGGAATTGATTTCCAATCGCTTTGGACCATTAGCGAGAATTGGCAGCATTCCTTGTCAGTAGCTTATGTAAACGGGAGAGATATTAGCAATAACGAACCCTTGATTGACATGCCACCACTGAACATCAACAACAAAATTCGATTTTCAAAAAAAACATGGAGTCAGTTGGTATTAGAGTTAAAGAACGAAATCGTTTTGAATCAAAATCAATTTCCAAACAATAACTTTACTACCGATGTTGTTATAAATAACGCTTTTGTTCCTGTCGTTGTGGATATTAGCACGCCTCCTCCGGGATATCAATTATGGCATTTTTATTCCGAAGTCAAACTCAATTCTTTATTGGGAACAACCACCACTTTAGCATTTTCAGTTCAAAATATTTTAAACACGTCTTACAGAGATTACTTAAATCGTCAGCGACTCTTTGCCGATGAAATAGGTAGAAATTTTCAAATTCAACTAAAAATTAATTATTAAAAAATAAAAACATGAAAACATTAAAAACATTTGCTTTAGTATTCTCAACTGTAGCTTTATTTACATCTTGTAGTGATGATGATAATAAAGCAACTCCCGTAAATGAAGAAGAAGTAATTAGTACAGTCAAAGTAACATTAACCAATGGCGCTAACGTAATTACACTTATTCAAAGAGATTTAGATTTAGATGGACCAAATGAACCAGTAATCACGGGCGGTACGCTTCAAGCCAATACTACATATACGGGTGTTGTGCAATTGCTCAATGAAACCGAAGACCCAATAGAAATTGTTTCGGAAGAAATTGAAGAATCAGATAAAGAAAAAAGAGATCATCAGTTCTTTTTTGCCGCAATACCAAGTCTTTTGGGTACTTTTTCTTATACTGACGAAGATAGCAACGGTAATCCAATCGGGCTTAATTTTACATTTACAACCGGAGCTGCTTCAACCGGAGATCTTTCTGTTATCTTGAAACATCTACCTAATAAATCTGCTCCTAATGTTTCGTCTGGCGACATTACAAATGCTGGTGGAAGCACAGATGCAGAGGCTATTTTTCCGATTACCATCGAATAAAAAAGTTCTTCTTTTAACGAGAAAGCTATTCCTTGTGAATAGCTTTTTTTTTTTTATATTATAAATTGCAAAAAATAAAATAGGCGTAAAATCGAGTGGTTAATTTTGCATACTGCAAGATTTTATGTTTATTGTGAAGATATATTTACTAATTTAGGAATTTATTTATTGTTTAACTAATTCACCTGTTTATGAATTCACAATTTACCTTGCTCGTTAGAATGGTCTTAGGAATCTTATTAGTTGTTTTCGGGAGCAACAAGTTTCTTCACTTTGTTCCGTTACCACCACCAACTGGTTCTGCTGCAGAATTTATGAGTTCCTTGGGTGCAACTGGTTATATTTTTCCTGTTGTTGGTTTTTTGGAAGTAATTATTGGAGCACTTCTCTTGACGAAGAAATGGGTAGCCTTTGCATTAATGCTATTGGCGCCAATTTCAATTAATATTTTGCTTTTCCATATGTTTCTCGACATTCCCGGAATTACTGTCGCTTTTCTCTTAGCGTTTTTGAACGGAATTCTGATTTACAAACATTGGAAACAATATACTCCACTTTTCCATTAATACCATGTGCTCCCCAAAGGAGCACTTTTTTTTAGTAATTTAAATCACCAACGTATTTCATCAGTTTAACAATTCTCGTTTTCTTTCTATTAATATAAGAGGACGAATTTGTTGCTGTGAATTTTCTGGGATTTGGAAGAATAGCCGCAATTCCAGCTGCTTCTTTTCTGGATAATTCATCTGCATTTTTTCGGTACCAATACTGTGATGCAGCCTGAATACCATATACCCCATCACCCATTTCTATGCTGTTGAGATAGACTTCCATAATTCGCTCTTTTCCCCATATTAATTCAATAAGAACAGTAAAATATGCTTCTAAACCCTTTCGCAGATAACTCCGGCCTTGCCATAAAAAAACATTCTTTGCGGTTTGTTGCGAAATAGTACTTCCTCCTTTCAGTTTCTTCCCTTTTTCGTTGTCCTCCATTGCCTTCTGAATCGCTTCAAAATCAAAACCGCTATGGGTTAAAAAGTTACCGTCTTCACTGGCAATTACCGCTTTTTGAGCGTTGACTGAAATACCTTCAATTGAAACCCAATCATGACTGCAAATCATTTCCTTTCCTGCAATCTTATTTTCAACAGCTCTGATGATCATCAATGGTGTCATTGGAATTGGAACCCACTTAAATACAATAACAGAAAAGACCGATAGTCCTAAAAACCATATAAACAATACCCATAAAAAACGAATAATTCTTTTGAAAATCATACCTATTAAATTAGATCTGCTAACTCTTTACCAACTAAACTCCCTATTGCAACTCCCATACCTCCTAATCTTACACCACAATATACATGTTCTGAAATCTGAGTTACAATTGGGTTCTTCGAAGAGCCTAACCCCATGATACCGCTCCAACGATGTTCAATATTGACTTCTTGATCAGGCAAAATAACTTCTTTTAACAAGTACTCTAATCGATTCTGAATCAAAGTGGTTTCCCCGAACTCTGTTGTAGTTTCTCCTTTAATATCCAAATTTCTTCCGCCACCCAACAAAATTCTGTTTTCAAAATTCCTAAAATAATAATACCCTTTATCAAGATGAAAAGTACCTTTAATATCCAAATTAGGAATTGGTTCGGTAATCAACACTTGCGCCCTTCCTGGAACAACTTCAATGTTTGTAAGGGTTTTGGCGAATCCGTTATTTGCAAAAAGGAGCTTCCTTGTACTAAAACTAAAATCTCCAATCGCGACTTCAACACGATCTCCTTTTTCAATAAAGGAAGTCACTTCTTGTCTATTTAAAATCAGTACATCCTGAGCAATCACAGTTTTCAAAAGCACCTGCATCGTATTTCCCGTATCAATCTGCGCTTCAAACGGATTAAAAATCAGATATTCATGAATATTTGCAAAATTAAATCGATCGACTTCCTTGCAAAAAACATCCGCTTTAAAAAATGGCTTTAATATTTCGTTGATAAATGGTAATTTTTGCAAACAATCATTGAAAGAAAACTCGTCATCTCGCAGAAATAACTCATACCCTCCAAAGGGTTTATAATCAATAGCCTGATCCGAAAGATTTTTTCTTAGTAACTGCAGTCCATTCCATCTTTTCAAAATCAGTTGAATAACCTCCTCTTCCGAATGAAACTTCAAATCCTCCAAAATCTCTGAAATACTGCCAAAGCAAGCAAATCCAGCGTTTTTCGTGCTTGCTCCTTGCGGCAACATGCCTTTTTCAAGTACCAAAATCTTACTTTCCGGAAATCTTCTTCGCAATTCTAAAGCAGCATGCAAGCCAACTATTCCGCTTCCGATGATTGTATAATCAACATTTGAAAACCAATTCTTTAGCTCCCAGTAACTTAAATTCATAGTCACAGTCCTTTTAATGACAAAGATATTGCGGTTAAATTTAATAAATAAGCGCTTTAGAAATTAGAAAAACACAAGCCTATCGCTAAAAAATTATACACATCGCAAAAGCCAATAAAAAACATTGCATAATTGTTAATTAATTCCAAGCTATGGGCGATAATCAATTAAAAAATAAATCTATTTTTGAATTCTCTTAACATAGAAACGCTATTTTATTTATGAAAAACAAATTATTACTTATGGCTATGATGACCTTGACAGGTTTTTCTTTTGCCCAACCCGGAAAGCTTTTTTGGTCAGCTACTGCAAAAAGACCAGACGCTGTGACTTTTGCTAACAAACAAACGATTGTAAATCCGAGATTGTATCACTTAGATGTAAACGCACTTAAGCAGGATCTTGTCAATGTTAAACAACGTTTCTCCCTATCTGACGCAGCTGCTGTTATTATGAAATTTCCTAATGCCGACGGACAATTCGAGCAGTTCCGGATTCAAGAATCTTCCAATATGGATCCCCAATTAGCGGCTCAATATCCGGAGATTAAATCTTATGTTGGCCAAGGTATTGAAAATCCTTCGTCAACACTCTACATAAGTTTATCTCCTTTAGGACTGCAAAGCATGGTGATCCGTGCAGACCAATCTGCTGAGTTCATCGAACCCTACACAACTGATTTAAGTGCATACGCTGTTTACAGAAAATCCGATAAAATGGCTTCAATGACTCCGTTTGAGTGCAAAGTAATTGATGACCATAAAGCAGAAATCACGACGGGATTAGCTTCTCGACCTAATGCCGATGATTCTACGTTGCGCACATTTCGTTTAGCAGTTTCGTGCACCGGCGAGTATACTGCTTATTTTGGGGGTACGAAAGCATTAGCTCTTGCAGCAATCAATAACACAATGACGCGTGTGAATGGTGTTTTCGAAAAAGACTTTGCCATTAGAATGGTATTAATTGCCAATACTGACGCTGTTATTTATACAAATGCTTCAACAGATCCATATACCACAAATTATAACAGTCAACTGCAAAACACTTTAACTTCGGTTATTGGTGAAGCCAATTATGATGTCGGTCACCTCTTTGTTAGAGCTTCAAATAATGGAAATGCAGGTTGTATAGGCTGTGTTTGTGTGAATGGTTCAAAAGGAAGTGCTTTTACTGCAGCCACCATTCCAACTGGTGATCTATTTGACATTGACTATGTTGCGCATGAAATGGGTCATCAATTTGGAGCAAATCATACTTTCTCTTTCAGTAACGAAGGAACTGGTGCTAATATGGAGCCAGGTTCAGGATCAACGATCATGGGTTATGCGGGTATTACCAGCCAAGATGTTCAACCTAATTCTGATGCTTATTTTCATGCTTTTAGTATTCAACAAGTGACAAACAATGTAAAAAGCAAAACTTGTCAAATCAACACAGCGACTGGAAATGCTGTGCCTACCGCAAATGCAGGATTAGACTATACAATTCCAAGAAGCACTCCATTTGTTTTGACTGGTTCTGGAACAGATGCCAACGGAGATGCATTAACCTATAATTGGGAGCAATTTGATAATGCAGCATCAACTGCAACCGGAGCAAATTCAGCTGCAAGTGCAACAAGAACATCCGGACCAACTTTTCGTTCCTACAATTCTACGACTTTGCCTGTAAGATATTTTCCAAATCTGTCAAGAGTTTTGGCAGGAGCCACTACAACTGCAGGGACAGAAATTACTGTGGAAGCTTTACCATCTGTTGCAAGAACCATGAACTTTAGACTTACAGTTCGTGACAACAGAGCAGGTGGGTCTGCCAACAATAGTGACGATATGATTGTAACAGTAAATGGGACTGCAGGTCCATTTACAGTAAATTCACCAAATACTGCTGTCTCTTTTCCTGGGGGATCTTCACAGACGATAACTTGGTCAGTGGCGGGAACTACGGCCAATGGGGTTAATTGCGCAAATGTTGACATTCTGTTATCGACCGATGGCGGAAATAGTTGGACAACTTTACTAGCGGCAACACCAAACGATGGTACAGAAGCCGTGATTATTCCTAATACTCCAGGTAATACCAATAGAATAATGGTTCGCGGAACCAATCATATTTTCTTCGATGTTTCTAATACAAACTTTACTATTACTTCGGGTTCAACTGACACTATTGCTCCTACCGCACCAACTTTATCGGCGAGTGGCACGACACAAACATCTACTAATTTATCATGGTCTGGTGCTACAGATAATGTTGGAGTAACGGGTTACGACGTTTATAGAGGAACTACTTTGCTTGGGTCTACCACTAGTTTAACATTTGCTGTGACTGGATTAACTGCATCAACATCCTATACATTTAATGTGAGAGCAAAAGACGCTGCTGGCAATATGTCACCGAATAGCAACACAATAACCATAACTACATTGGCTCCAGCGCCCGATACGACTGCTCCTTCCGCTCCAACATTAACGGCCTCTGGCACTACAACTACATCGACAAACCTAACTTGGTCAGGCGCGACAGATAATGTTGCAGTAACAGGTTATGATATCTTCAGAAATTCTGTGCTTTTAGCTTCAACAAGCGCAACAAACTTCGCGGTTACAGGGTTAACAGCTTCAACGACTTATACATTTACCGTACGTGCAAAAGATGCAGCCGGAAATGTTTCTGCAAACAGCAATTCTGTATCGGTAACTACCCTATCAGCCTCTTTAACTTATTGCAGCTCTCAAGGAAACAGTACTGTAGACGAAAGAATTGGCAGGGTTGTATTTGGAACAATAAACAATACTTCTACGGGAAGTGCTGGATATGAAAATTTTACAGCATTGTCTACAAATATAGTTCGCGGTACGTCTAACACTATAACCATTACACCGACATGGACTGGCACCGTGTATTCTGAAGGTTATGCGGTTTTTATTGATTTAAATAGTGACGGTGACTTTGTCGACAGTGGAGAGCGTGTCTTTAGTAGAGCTGCAACAAGAACAACTCCGGTTTCGGGATCTTTTACCATTCCGGCTACGGCAAGTTTGGGTTCAACTAGAATGCGAGTTTCAATGAAATACAATGCCATTCCAACTGCATGCGAGACTTTTCCATACGGGCAGGTCGAAGACTATACTATTAACATAACTTCTGCTGTTAGAGAAGAGGAAAACACCAAGGAAGCTCTAACTTTTACTCTTTATCCGAATCCTGTGAGTGGTGATTTATTATATATTTCTGAGGTTGAAGAAGCTGAGTATAGAATTTACAATTTACTTGGTCAAGATATTGCAAGAGGAAAAATAGAAAATAACTCAATCTACATTTCAAATCTACAATCAGGAACGTACTTGCTTGAAGTCAACTCCAAAGGGAATTCAGCAGTAAAGAAATTTATCAAACCATAAAACCAAGTTTCACCCAAATAAAAAAGCCATCTTAGTTAGATGGCTTTTTTTTATAGTTTCATTCTTTAATCAGGATCATTCATCTGAAATGTATCCATAAATGCTGTAGTATAGTTTCCAGCAACATAATCAGGATCATCCATGAGTTGTCTATGGAAAGGTATTGTGGTTTTGATTCCTTCAATCACAAATTCATCCAAAGCTCTTTTCATCTTGTTGATGGCTTCCTCACGTGATTGCGCTGTTGTAATCAACTTTGCAATCATCGAATCATAATTTGGCGGAATAGTGTAACCCGCATATACATGAGTGTCGAGACGAACTCCATGTCCACCGGGCGCATGAAGCGTTGTGATTTTACCTGGTGAAGGTCTAAAATCATTGTATGGATCTTCTGCGTTAATTCGACATTCGATTGCATGTAGATTTGGATAATAATTCTTTCCAGAAATTGGAATTCCTGCAGCAACCATAATTTGTTCTCGAATCAGGTCATAGTCAATTACTTGCTCCGTAATCGGATGCTCCACCTGAATACGAGTATTCATTTCCATAAAATAGAAATTTCGATGTTTGTCTACAAGAAACTCTACGGTTCCAGCTCCCTCATATTTAATAAATTCAGCAGCTTTTACTGCCGCTAGGCCCATCTTGTCACGCAACTCATCAGTCATAAACGGAGAAGGAGTTTCTTCTGTTAATTTTTGATGACGTCGTTGAACAGAACAATCGCGCTCAGAGAGGTGACAAGCTTTACCATATGAGTCGCCTACAATTTGTATTTCAATATGACGTGGATCTTCAATTAGTTTTTCCAAATACATTCCGTCATTCCCGAATGCTGCAGCGGATTCTTGTCGAGCACTTTCCCATGCTTTGAGTAAGTCTTCTTCTTTCCAAACTGCTCTCATTCCTTTACCTCCACCTCCAGCTGTTGCTTTTAGCATAACCGGATAACCAAATTCTTTAGCAATTGCAGCCGCTTGTTCATATGATTCTAAAATCCCTTCAGATCCCGGTACACAAGGGACACCAGCTGCTTTCATGGTAGCTTTTGCGGAGGCCTTGTCTCCCATACGGTCTATCATTTCCGGTGAAGCTCCAATAAATTTGATGCCGTGCTCTTGGCAGATCTTAGAAAATTTTGCGTTTTCTGACAAAAAACCATAACCGGGATGAATTGCATCTGCATTGGTTATCTCTGCTGCTGCAATTATATTTGGCATTTTTAAATACGACAAATTACTTGGAGGCGGACCGATACAAACTGCCTCGTCGGCAAACTTCACATGCAAGCTTTCAGCGTCGGCTGTTGAGTATACAGCAACAGTCTTAATACCCATTTCTCGACAGGTACGAATTACTCTAAGAGCAATTTCTCCTCTATTTGCAATTAGTATTTTCTTGAACATCTTGTAATTATTTTAAATTAAAAACTGTAATTCAGATTGATTTTTGTTGAATTATGCATTGACTACATCATTCAAAATTTAAAATAATTATGATGGATCAACTAAGAATAGCGGTTGATCAAACTCTACAGGGGACATATCATCAACAAGGATCTTGACAATTTTACCGGTGAACTCTGATTCAATTTCGTTGAATAATTTCATCGCCTCTATAACACAAAGCACATCGCCCTTTGCAATAGTATTGCCTACTTCTGTAAACATTGGTTTATCCGGTGCAGGTCTTCTATAAAAAGTTCCGATGATTGGAGACTTGATAGTTAAATACTTCGAAGTGTCGTCGGCTGGCGCAGCAGGAGCTGAAGCGGCAGGAGCAGCTGCAGGACTTACGGGAACTGATTGAGGTATGGCTTGCTGAACTGGTACTTGAGGTATGTACGCAATTTCTGGAGCATTTCCTTCCAGAGTAGTTCTTATCGTTATTTTCACGTCGCCGGTCTCTAGTTTGACTTCAGCGACACCTGAGTTTGATACAAATTTGATTAGGTTTTGAATTTCTTTTAAATCCATAATTATTTGTTTTAAGTTATTGTTTGTTATATGCCCACTTCAAATAAATTGATCCCCAAGTGAATCCTCCACCAAAAGCAGCAAAAATAATATTATCACCTTTCTTGAACTTGTCTTCAAAATCATTCAAAAGTAAAGGCAATGTAGCTGAAGTTGTATTACCATACTTCTGGATATTTACCAAAACCTTGCTTTCATCCAGTTCCATTCTACCGGATGTTGCATCAATGATTCTTCTATTTGCTTGATGCGCAACAAGCCAATCTACGGTATCTTTAGTTAAATTATTTCTGCGCATTATTTTCTCACTTACGTCAGCCATCCCGGTCACTGCATACTTGAAAACAGTCTTACCATCCTGGAAAACAAAATGCTGTCTGTTTTCCACAGTTTCTCTCGAAGCTGGCAGAATTGATCCGCCGGCATCTATTTTTAGATACTCTCTACCAATACCATCGCTCTGCAATATTTCGTCTTGTACGCCAAGACCATCATGATTAGGTTCAAATAGGACAGCTCCTCCGCCGTCACCAAAAATAATGCAGGTAGCTCGATCTGTATAATCGATAATAGACGACATCTTATCTGCCCCTATTAGAAGTACTTTCTTGTAACGCCCCGATTCTATATAGGCTGAAGCACATGACATTCCGTATAAAAACCCAGAACAAGCAGCTTGAATATCGAACGCAAAGGCATTCACGGCGCCAATTTGTGTGGCAACAAAAACTGAGGTTGCTGCAACTGGCATATCCGGTGTTGTTGTAGCTACCAAAACCACATCTATTTCTGCAGGATTTACACCACTTTTCTTAATTAGATCCTCTGCGGCTTTGATACATAGATAAGAAGTTCCGAGCTTTTCACCCTTCAATATTCTTCGCTCTTTTATTCCGGTTCGCGTCGTTATCCATTCATCATTGGTATCGACCATTGTCTCCAAAATCTTATTACTGAGAACATAATCAGGCACGTATGCTCCTACAGCAGTGATAGCGGCGGTTATTTTATTCATGTTTTTTTATTAAAATTCTCTTACTTACTAACTCAAAATAAAGCGCTGGAAAATACAAAAAATTACAAAACAAAGTCGTTTCAAAAACACTTATTTGCGCATAATTACAAACAACAAAAAACTCCCACAGCAGTGAGAGTTCATGTACTTTTAAAAAATGAATCTTAGGCTAGAGCTACAGGCGATTTGTCAATCACAACCTGTCCTCTGTAATACATTTTTCCTTCATGCCAATACGCTCTGTGATATAAGTGCGCTTCTCCGGTTATCGGACAAGTAGCGATTTGAGCAACAGTAGCTTTATAATGTGTTCTTCTTTTATCTCTTCTAGTTTTGGAGACTTTTCTCTTAGGATGTGCCATTTTACTATATTATTTATCCGTTAATAGTTTCTTTAATTTATCCCACCGTGGGTCGACTTCTTCTTTCTTTATTTCTTTTTGCTCTTTGAAAGTTAACTCATTCAACTTGTCAAGCGCAGGTGTCTTTAGGGTTCCGTCTTTTACGCCTGGATGCACTTTTTTGACAGGTACCGACAAAACAATCATCTCATATATGTATTGCTTCACGTCTATTTGATGTTCGCCGTGAGGCAATATTAAGAGCTCTTCATTATCATCATTAAATTGCTCACCAAACTGTACGACCAAATTTAATTTACCTTTAATCTCTAAATCAAAAGGCTCTCCAGTTAAGTCACAAGGGACATTTACAGTTCCTTTGTGTCTTAGACTCAACTCCATGAAGGTGTTTTTCTTGTCTAATGTTGCGTTAACTTTTACCGCTGCCGCTGCAAAATCGTCGAAATGAAAATCTTCAAAGAACTCTTTATTTATCTGATATTCAAACTGATGTTTTCCAAGTTTTAATCCAATGAATGGAATTAAAAATTCACTTAACTGTTTCATTTCAACAACAATTTGTCCCGAAGATTCGGGAGCGCAAAGATATAAAATTATTGAACAATCAAAAGACTTGATTGTTTTTTTTAGCGATTATTTTTTTCCAGTTGTTTTTCCTTTATTTTCATAGGATTCTTTGTAATTTCCTCATGTTGAACTCTGGAATTGTAAATATCAATCGCAAGGTAGACAGCCTCTTTAAAAGAGTTGTGGTCGGCCAGTCCTTTTCCGGCAATATCATAAGCGGTTCCGTGATCCGGCGAAGTTCTAACCTTTTCCAACCCAGCAGTGTAGTTGACACCTCTACCAAAAGAGAGTGTTTTAAATGGAATTAATCCTTGATCGTGATATGCTGCAATCACTGCATCATAAGACTCATACTGATTGCTTCCGAAAAAACCATCGGCAGGAAAGGGTCCAAAAACCATTGTTCCTTTTTCATATATTTTAGCGATAGTCGGCCTCATAATGAGGAGCTCTTCATCGCCAATTACCCCATTATCTCCACTGTGTGGATTCAAACCAAGCACGGCAATTTTAGGTTTTCTAATTCCGAAATCTTGAACGAGGGCGTTACTTATAGTTTCTATTTTCTCCGTTAACAACTCAGATGTTAGATGTTTGGAAACTTCACTAACAGGAATATGATCCGTAAGCAAGCCAACTCGCAGATTATCTTGAACCATCAACATGACAGCATTACCTTTTAGTTCTCGATTCAAATAATCAGTATGACCCGGAAAATTGAAATTATCGGTTTGAATGTTGAATTTGTTTATTGGAGCCGTAACCAAAACATCTACTAAACCTTCCTTTAACGCTTTGGTTGCAGCAACTAAAGATTCAACCGCAAATTTACCTGCTACAGGTTCATTCGTGCCAAACTTTAAATCAATATTTTCCTTCCATATATTCATGACATTAATCTTACCGGGAATTATTTGATTTAGATTATCAATTCCGTGCAGCATTGAGGTGGATTCAAAGGTCTTCTTTACAAAAGACAGGATCTTGACATTAGCAAAAATAACCGGCGTGCATAACTCTAACATTCTAACGTCTTCGAAAGTTTTCAAAACCACTTCGCTTCCAATACCATTCAAATCTCCAATTGAAATTCCTACGATTATATTTTCTGCTTTTTTCATGATGGCTGACCTTATTTATTGCTAATTTTGACGTGCAAATTTAGTAAATTAAACTACAATGTTTACAGGAATAATAGAATCGCTTGGGCGTATTGAAAAAATAGAAAAATTATCGGGAAATCTTCAAATTACTATTAATTCATCAATAACTCCCGAACTCAAAATAGATCAAAGTGTTGCGCATAACGGAATATGTTTGACTGTAGTTGCAGTAAATGACTATTCTTATGTCGTAACCGCTATTGATGAAACTATTCAAAAAACCAATATCGGAAATTGGAAAACTGGAGATCCTGTCAATTTGGAGAGAGCGATGAAACTTGGCGATCGGCTTGACGGGCATATTGTACAAGGTCATGTGGATCAAATAGGAACTTGCCGAAAAGCACATACTGCCAACGGAAGCTGGGAGTATACATTTGAATACAATAAAGATCTAAATAATCTAACTATTGAAAAAGGATCAATTACGGTAAATGGCGTTAGCCTCACTGTAGTCAATTCTAAAGAGAATGAATTTAGCGTTGCTATAATTCCTTACACCTTCGAACATACCAATTTTAAAAATATTGAACCTGGAAGTATTGTCAATCTTGAGTTTGATGTAATTGGAAAGTATGTCAGTAAACTTTACAAGCAAAAATCCACAAGCAAATAAAAATCAAAAACTCTGGCTTACACCAGAGTTTTTTTCTTGAATTTTAAGTCATATATTTTTAAAAGTCCGTACCCAACAGCCAAGACACACAGCACTACAAAACCGCCATCTATAGGGAGCCCGGGCGGCGGAGCCCCAGGAGGAGGAGGACCAGTTGGACCTCCATACGCTGCTGCTCCAAAAAAGAGGGCTGCGAAGGTAATTTTGCTATGGACTTTTTTCATAGGTCGTAAAAGTAAATAAAATTTCGGTTTAGCAAAATATTTTTTTGATTATAATTTTATGCTATCCCGATAACCAAAGGTACAACTAAAAAAAACAAAAATTTTCCTGTTGTACGTTAAGCTAACGTAAAACAGGTTTAGTTATTCTGTCCGATATGTAAAAAAAAAAGACTTCCTATGAAAGTCTTTTTTGTGGTCCCACTTGGAATCGAACCAAGCACCTACTGATTATGAGTCAGTTGCTCTAACCGAATGAGCTATAGGACCATGTTTAAGGCTGCAATATTACTACTATTTTTGGTTCATTCCAAATGTTTCCCAGATTTTTAGGGGTGGAATCGATGACTATATAAAGTGCTGTTTTCATTGAATTAAACATCTACATATCACATTTAGAATTTTTTTTCAGGAACAAAAGAATAAATAATTTTTAAATAATTTCTTGACACAACTCAATTAGTACTCCGTTTGTAGATTTTGGATGCAAAAAAACAACCAATTTGTTGTCTGCTCCTTTTTTTGGAACCTCATTTAAAACAACAAATCCCTCCGACTGAAGACGTGCAACTTCTGAGACTATATCTGCCACGTCAAAAGCTATATGATGTATACCTTCTCCTTTTTTCTCTATAAACTTCGCTATGGGACTATCAGGATTAGTAGCTTGCAGCAATTCAATTTTATTTGGTCCATTGGCAAAGAAAGAAGTTTTTACACCTTCACTGGCCACTTCTTCAAACTTGTATGGCGCTGCACCGAGTAACTTCTCAAAAATCTTATTTGAAATTTCCAGATCCTTTACCGCAATTCCAATATGTTCAACTTTTCTCATTTGATTGAATTTGTCACAAAGTTCGCAAAGTTTGAAACAAAGTTCATTATAAATCCTCTAAAAAATGATTCTCCTCTGTCAATCAAAAGCAGCATAGGACTAGACAACAATAGAACTAATTTTAAAAATTTAACTTGCTATCCGGAAGAAAAAGACCTATCAAACCGAGATAAATCTATCATTTATCCTAAAAATATATTTGCAAATCGTCGAATCAACTTTCAATTGCTTGTTGTATTTTTGCCACATGGAAACAAATAGACAAAAGAAAATAGGCGGGGTTATTCAAAAGGATTTGGTCGATATTCTTCAAGGTGAAGTTCGAAAAAATAATATTCCAAATTTGATAATTTCTGTCTCGAAAGTTAGTGTAACCACCGACTTATCTATTGCCACTGTTTACCTAAGTATCTTTCCTCAAAACAAAGCGGCAGAGACATTGACTGCTATTAAATCGAATGCAGTACTGATTAAGCATGACCTTTCACAGCGCGTACGCATGCAATTGCGGAAAGTTCCTAATCTGGTTTTTTTCTTAGACGATTCTCTCGATTACATAGAAAAAATAGATTCAGCATTAGCCGGAAAGGAAAACCCGATAGAAAATCGGGACTTATTGGAACGACGAAGAAAATCGTAAGTTGAATTTCCCTCTCTACATAGCCAAAAGATATCTCCGAAGCGCTAGTAAGAACAACGCTATCAACATTATTAACGGAATTGCATCGGTGGGAATAGTTGTCGGCGCTATGGCTCTATTTATTGTACTATCCGTATTCAGTGGCCTAAAGGATTTTAGTTTGTCTTTCAGCAACGACTTCGACCCTGACCTAAAAGTATTCCCCACCAGCGGTAAGTCTTTTTCAATAAATGCTGACCAATTAAAAGAGATTTCAAACATTAGTGGTGTCGAAGCTTGCAGTAGAGTTCTTGAAGAACGCGTTTTGTTTCTTTTTGACCGCAAAGAGCAAGTGACTTATATCAAGGGCGTAGATTCTTTATTCTACAAAGTTAACCCGGTAAAAAAAAGTATTTACCAAGGCCAATGGTTCGAATCCCAGACAAACCAAGTGGTTGTAGGTTATGGTATTAGTCAAAAACTATCAATGGGTCTGTTTGATTTTAACCATCCTTTTGAGGTTTTTGTCCCCAAAGCAGGAAAAGGCACAATCGAAAATCCAGAGAATGCCTTCAACAAATCCAAATTAGCTCCCGTTGGCATTTACGCCATAAGTGAAGATTTAGATTCAAAATTTGTTTTTGCAGATCTCGTGTTGACTCAATCATTGTTAGAATATAATCCAAATCAGATTTCAGCTATCGAAATCAGACTACAAGCCGATGCTGACGAAAGCAACATTGCCGAGCAAATCAAGAAAATAATAGACAATAAAGTGGTGGTGAAAAATAGAGCGCAACTGAACGAAAGTTTATACAAGATGCTCAACACCGAGAACATTGCTGTTTACCTGATTTTTACATTAGTAATTATCATTGCGCTTTTCAATTTAATCGGCGCGCTAATTATGATGATTCTTGATAAAAAAGCCAATCTCAAAACACTTTTCAATTTAGGAACAGAGGTTAAAGATCTCCGAAAAATTTTCTTCTTACAAGGCACTTTGTTGAGCGTTTTTGGCGGTGTGATTGGACTCACATTAGGTGTCATTGTTGTTTTTGTTCAACAAGAATTTCAACTGGTAATGATTACTCCGACATTGGCATACCCGGTTGTTTTTTCAATTCAAAATGTATTGATTGTCTTTACAACTATTTTTTCTCTCGGTGTTTTAGCCTCTTGGATTGCCTCCAGTCGGGTGACAAAAAAATTGCTGGAAGACTTATAGCGTAATAAAACCAATCAAAACAGTAAGTATTTGGGCGTTACCCGCCAAAAAAAGGCGGGTCGGGCTTTTCGCAGTGCGCGGCACTTTGCTTCAATCCCTAACGCAGTATCCGAAGCAAAAGAAGTCTTGATTTTGATTCTAAATTTTCTAAATGCCAATGCCCTGACTTTAGGCTAAATATCTGTGCTCGAAAAAGAAAATGGCAAGTATTTCCTTCGAGTTACAAAATCTCCATACCGGAAAATTTTTCCAAAACAGCATTAAAAGTTGCAAAAATCACTTCCGGCTCATCACTCGTAACCATTTGAGTTCGGAAGTCCTTAAAGTTTGGCAATCCTTTAAAATAGTTGGTGTAATGTCTTCTGGTTTCGACAATACCAAGGTGCTTTCCTTTCCAATCCATCGCCCATTGCAAGTGATTTTTCGCCGCTTCAACACGATCCTCAATTGTTGGTTTTGGCAAGTGTTCGCCGGTAGCAGCAAAATGTTTGATTTCATTGAAAATCCACGGATAGCCAATCGCCGCACGACCAATCATGATGCCATCAACACCATATTTGCTTTTATATTCTAATGCTTTTTCAACAGTAGTCACATCACCATTTCCGAAGATAGGTATGGTTATTCTGGGATTGTTCTTAACTCGGGCAATATGCGTCCAATCGGCTTCGCCTTTGTATAATTGTGCTCGTGTCCTCCCATGTATTGATAATGCTTGCACACCAATGTCCTGCAGGCGTTCCGCCACTTCATCAATGTTAATGGAGTTTTCATCCCAGCCTAAGCGCGTTTTCACTGTTACCGGCAAATCAGTGCTTTTGATAACAGCTTTAGTCAAACGTACCATCAAATCTACATCCTTTAAGACCGCAGCGCCTGCACCTTTACATACAACTTTCTTTACCGGGCAACCAAAGTTGATGTCAATCAAATCAGGATTAACTGTCGAAACGATCTTTGATGAAAGCGCCATTGCCTCTTCATCTCCGCCGAAAATTTGAATACCTACCGGACGTTCATAATCAAAGATGTCAAGCTTTTGACGACTCTTAATCGCATCTCGGATTAGTCCTTCAGAAGAAATAAACTCGCTAAACATTAAGTCGGCGCCATGCAATTTGCACAACCTTCGAAAGGGAGGATCGCTGACGTCTTCCATAGGTGCAAGAAGCAAAGGGAAGTCGGGTAATTCTATTTTGCCGATTTTGATCATGATAAAATCTTACCTATTATATCGTGCCCTGGTGGTCAGAGGCGTGGCAAAATTACAAATTTTTAGTGGTTCGACGTTTCCGATAGCATGATTGCACTTTTTAAATGGAAAGATTGCGCTATATTTGCAACGTGCAAGCGCTGAAGTACCGATTGCGTTAAGGATTGCTTCGTCAATTCGCTGCGCGCGGGTAAGCAATTGTTTGAGCTTTTTTACAACACTTCAGACATCGCAATTTTCGTCAACAGACCAGACAAATTGATGACAAGTTACAAAAGCAAAAAAGCGAGTGTGAAAGCCTGATCCAGTGGGGAACGCCCATAAAAATAAGAAAGTAGCAAGAGATAAGAAAAAAGGGATGACTGAAAAAATGAAACATATAAGGAATTTTTGCATTATTGCGCACATTGATCACGGGAAAAGCACCTTGGCTGACCGATTGTTGGGCGCAACGCAAACCGTTTCTGCCAGAGAAGAAAAAGCGCAATTATTAGACAATA
>CANHBE010000023.1 GCA_947458575.1 Flavobacteriaceae bacterium
ATTACGCGGGTTGAGTTAATCAAACAGTTCAATCTAGTTTCCCCCTCCACTTCCAAGGTGCAACGGGATTAGGTTTTGACCATAAATTGAGCTTTGCCTTTCGTGCAGCTGCCTCCATTTGTGACCACTCTGGATTTTTATCATACTTAATATAGTGCCATGCAAGACCTTATAACCCAAAGCTAGGGCAAGAGCCAAATCCCACCCACAAAGAAATTAAATAAAAAATTTACCGCGACACCATTTGGCGCACTGACGTGGCACCTTTGCTGACATAATTCAAAATTTTACAGCAATGGAAAGAGTGGAGATTCCGCGCAGGGTGACCACTTTTTTTCGCTGCTTTGCAATAATCATAATCGACTGATTGTAAGCAAGTAAAAGTGGTCACCTTAAAACGAAAAAACCTGGTCCGGCTCCGCGGAATTTCCAATCAGCCCCAGTGCCAATGATGTCTTTCAGCGTTTTGTTGACTCGGTAAAATGCCTTAATCGTTTTTAGCAATCTTTGGTCTTCTGAGATTTTCTTCATCAACTCATACAGTTCCTCAATATTGTCGTTGAGTTCATAACCTGTGTACTTGTCTGGCGACTCTCTTTTCCATTTGCTAATCAAACTTTTGTGGATTTGCTTTCTATACAAGTCAAGCAACAATCCTTTCATCACAAGATATTTTACCCTTGTGTCGTATGTCTTCCTCTGAATCATCAAAAATTGGCAAATATATCAACTGTCCTAATTTTGCGGACACTTCGATTGAGATGTCCCATGGTTGCGGACAACTGGAGTTGGCCTTACCCCGTTGCTACTGGAGATTCCGCGCAGGGTGACCACTTTTTTTCGCTGCTTTGCAATAATCATAATCGACTGATTGTAAGCAAGTAAAAGTGGTCACCTTAAAACGAAAAAACCTGGTCCGGCTCCGCGGAATTTCCACATAGTGCTTACGGAATTGAAAAGTCTAACCACACTGCTTTCGTAAATTCGTCACAAATGAACGCAATGAATGTACTTGCGAATAAGCCGATATTGTTAGAGATTTAGAGAATGAAGACGATGAAATCATATGGATGAAAAGAAAATAACTCGAGGAATATATAAAGACTTTGCAAATGCATTCAAACAGAGTGAGCTTTATAAATTTTATGGAGAACATAAAGATGAATTATTTATTGGAGTAAGAAATAATTATCTGAATCTATATTACAACTGTGATAGCATTGCCAAGATTGACTACAAAAAACAAACAAATGAAGTTACTTGTGAAATAGACAAGTATTACATAGATGGGAAACACTATAGTAAAAAAGATAAGGAAAAACGATACAAAATCGAGCAATCTGAAATTTTAAAACAATACGAAGTAATCAAAAACCACAGCAAAAGTAGAGGGACTCCTGAAAAAAAAGCTCAATCAAAGTTAGTTCTTTTAAACAATGGAAATAAAGAATCAAATTGGTTTTGTATTGATGTTGAATATGTTAAACAATTCAACAATAAAAACGAAAAAGAAAAAGCCGATTTTAATGGCCGATTTGATATTATAGCTATCTCCACCAAGGTTAAACCGCATAGAGTTGCCTTGATCGAATTAAAATATGGTGAAGGTGCTATAGGTGGAAATAGTGGAATATTTAAGCACGTGGATGATTTTACTAAATTCTGTGATAAAGGTTTTTTTGAAAGTCATTTGCAACAAGAAATTATTGAAATAATCAAAAGTCACAAAGAACTAGGAATATCAGTTCCATTTGAATCGCCCGAAAGGACTGATATAACAACAACACCTGAATTTTACTTTATTACATTAAATAATAATTCTAAAAAAGAGAATGCAAGTACTCCCCAACAAACAATGGCAGGTTACCTTTTCAATGACAAGCGTTGGGGATGTAAGCAATTATCACGCAAAGAAAGTGTTGAAAGTACGTTTGGAGATATAACAAAAAAAGACAATAGATTTTACGCAACATTTCTGTTTTCTAAAGAAACGCTTGAAACTTTGAGAATCAAAGATATAATTGACGGTCCTTACAATGAGAGGATTATACCTACCTAATAAAATTACTAATACATATAGGAACAAATCAATATGAAATTTGAAATACAATGATATACAAGACTTATTTACGCAACCATGCAGTTTTGCCACATAGTAGAAAGCCACTACATACTTTTTTGAACGCCATACTTGTTCACAGCGATGGCACAGAAGAAAAGCACAAATTAAAAAACGCTCGTAATTCAAACAGCGAAGATGCTCTCACTTGGTCTTGTTTTGATGTACTGAGACATCAACCGCAAGTAAAAATAGTTCATGCATTGAACGAGATAATGGAAGATGCTTTTATAGGTAGAGCAGACTTCTCATTTGAAAATGAAAATAATATTCAAATTCATATTGGTAAAAATTACCATGCAACTACCGTTACAGAAAATACCGAGTTGGATGCAAGTATTGAAACAGATGACAAACTGATTTTCATAGAGGCAAAACTGTACAGTAAAATTAGCCTACCCGACACGGACAAGCCTTATGACCAGATTATTAAAAAACTTCGTGTGGGGCTTGACATGGCAAAACATGAAAACAAAAAATTCTATTTCATATTTTTAGACATTGCTCCAATAGATTATACGTTAAAATTTGGAGAGAAAGCTGTGAATGCAGAGTATTTTAAAAAGTACAAAGGGGATTACACTACACTTGCCGACAAGTTGATTGAAAATTCTTATACAAGTGTTGAAGAAGTAAGCAAGAACATGGGTTGGCTAACTTGGGCAAGTCTTTTTAAAACAGTAATAAGGGCAGTGATAGTATAATATTCATGGGGAAAAAAGAATTTCTTCTTCGTTATTCACACGAATTAAAACGGCTACGACAAGGCCATGCTACGTTTAAAGAAATTAGCGATTATTTAGATCATCAGACCGCTTTTACAGATGAGGTTATCGGGTTTTCAAAACGCACTTTTCAACGCGATCTGAAGGATATAAGAGCTCTTTACAATATTGATATTCTGTATGACCGAAAAAGTAAATCGTATTTCATTGACAGTGTTGCGAGAACTGCAACTACAGACAGAATGTTGGAGGCGTTTGAAATGTTCAACGCGCTGAACCTTACAGACGATCTTTCGCATTTTGTCCAATTTGAGAAAAGAAAACCGCAAGGCACACATCATTTTCAAGGATTACTTCATTGCATCAAGAATCATTTCGTTGTCAATTTTCCCTATCACAAATACGATGACGACATTATTGTAAACCGAGCGGTGGAACCTTACGCGCTCAAAGAATTTAAAAGTCGTTGGTATTTGATAGCCAAAGACCAAAACGACAAGTATATTAAAACATTTGGCCTAGACCGAATCCAGGAATTGAATATTACAAAAAAGAAATTCACACCGCCCGAGAATTTTAACGCTAACGATTTGTACAAGGATTATTTCGGCATCGTAAATACATCAACGGATAAAGCCGAGGAAATCGTTTTGTCATTCGACAATTTCAATGGAAAGTACATAAAGTCATTTCCGTTGCATGAATCACAACAAATCATCGTTGACAACGAGAATGAAACAAGGTTAAAATTAATCCTGCACATAACATCTGACTTTGAAATGGAACTTTTGTCGCAAGGGGACAAAGTGAAAATAATCTCACCCGGCAGACTAAGAAAACGAATGCGAGAAATCTATAAGGACGCATTGGCCAAAAACAAAGATTGAATTTCTAAGAGCTCACACCTTGGGTTGGTGCAGAAAGCCAACGCTTAAGTCAAAGCAAGCCAATGCGGTTATTGTTGTACTGTAAATGGAATAAGTAAGGAAAGTACGCGCGAAGTCCCTGAAGCGGGAGACTCAGATGCGAAAGGGGGGGATGTGCCGTGGATTGTGTGTTGAGTTAATCAAAGAATTTAATCTCGTTTCTCCCTCTGCTTCCAAGGTGCAACGGGATTAGGTTTTGACCATAAATTGAGCTTTGCCTTTCGTGCAGCCGCCTCCATTTGTGACCACTCTGGATTTTTGTCATACTTGATGTAGTGCCATGCAAGTCCTTTCTGTAGTAAGGCTTCGTTGATATTGATTCCGCCAGAATAAGCAATGCCAATCGTACGTCTGTAACGATCTTTGCTTTTCCAAATTACTTTCACCGAATCATGTAGGCTCAGAAGCGATGACAGATGTTTCTTTGCAACATCGCCATAGTCCTGCCCTTTCTCCGGACAATCAATGCCATGCAAGCGAATTTTTACTTGTCTATTACCCGCAACCAGCATTGTAAATGTATCGCCATCGGCTATTGAGATTACTTTGCCCATAATCTCTTTCTGGGCAACCGCCTCATTCAATACTAGAAGTTGGATTACCAGCAAACTGAAAATTGATATTCCTGTAATGGCGCTCTTGAAATTTCTAAACATGCAATTCAATCTTGCTTTAATACTCATATGCTAAGAAACCACAAGGACAAAAAAATAAAATTCGGGACACTACTACGATTTGCAGAAATGTGTAATAGAATCAGCAAGGTATCAAATAGTTCGTGACGTTTTTTTGCGACTACGATATTCAGTACCATCTGAAGCTACCCAGCACAGCTCTTGATACCCAACATGAATAATTGCCAGCCCGTTGCAAAACATATATGTTCTATTGTACATGTGATTAACACCCTCGAGCCACAATGGTGGAAGGTACTTAAAAGGAATTGCTGTATTTCCATTCGTATCAATAAACCCTACTTTGCCATCTACTGCAACAGCTGCAAGGCCTTCACTAAATCCATAGCAGACTTTGTCGTATAGAAAATCAACGACCAAGTTTCCCAATGGATCTATAAAGCCCCATTTTCTGTCTTTTAATACCATTGCATAACCACCGCAAAAGTTCATAACATCATCATAAATACAGGGGATTACCAAGTCACCATTGCCATTTTTAAAACCATGTGGCGCCTGTTCACCGGGTTCGTTCATTTGATGTTTACCGCATGGGAATAAACCCTGCTTGTAAGAAAAATAGTCTTCTTCCCACACACCCTGGTATAGCCATAATCGTTCAGGAATATTGGGTTGAGCTAGTAGATCATTTAAACTACCAAAGAAATCAGACGTTCTTTCTACCCCTCTTCTGTAAAGTGCCCATTTGTTATTTTGCTCAAAGCAAAACAAATCATCACTTAAGCAGATAAAATCAGAAAACACGGGTGAGATAATTACTTCGCCAGACGTATCTATAAACCCCCATTTATTTTTAAGCATAACAGGGGCTAAAAGTTTGCCACTTATAAACTCAGCAAATGGGTAAGCTTGTTGGTAGATACAGTCAATAGCAATGGTTTTGTCTATTTCGCTGAAACCGTACTTACTGCCATTTAGAAACGGAATCAATTGATCAGTTTGATTTGACATATACAATACTGTCTTTAATGACGAATGATTAAGAAGAGGGATCACCAAAAAAATCCCAGTTCATGCGTATTCCGGAAGGATCGACTAGTAGTTTTGTTCCGCATTTTGGGCAAGGCATTTTTTTGCAATCCCAAACTTCAAGCTCAGTTGATTCACAAGTTTGGCACACATTGGCCCCCGCCTTTTTCTTATGCTTGCGAGTGGGTTTCGAATTCGCTGGTTTAAGTTGACTTTCATTGCCCAGATTATTCACCTCAGGTCCTTCTTCCATGGCTTCTTTCAACCACTCAGCTAATCCATCAGGGAAAGATGGTTTTATCAATAATGGATTGGAACTCGATATAGACTTATCAACAATAATTTGGCAAGTCTTGCAGACAAACGTATTTGTGCTAGACCCCCCGCCCAAATCAGTGCCAGCTGAGGTGATAACACTATAGTTACACTCTGGACATTTATAGCTTCTCTTAAATCCCATAACTTTTTTTTATACATCATACTATAAGTCACAAAAGGGAAAAAAGCAAGTGATTTTAGTATGTATTTTTGAAAATGGCCAACAAACCTGTTAAATCCTGAAAATACAGAAGATTATCAGCCCCGAACCACAAACGGAATAAATTTCAGATTGGACGGTCTGGCATAAGGTTAATTTCTTTTATATGCCTATAGAGAACTTTAGAACGAGGTTTTCCTAACAAGTTGATCAAGGGCTCCTGGTAGTCGATCAATAGTATTTACTTCCTTCTTATCATCAAATAAATAGAATAAATCAATGCCTAATTCTTTACATTTTTCAATGATACCGATAGCTGGCATATAAAAACTAACCAAAATGGATTTAGAGATTATTCCACCATAGGTATCTTTAACGACCTTCATTTTGTTTATATCTTCTTGCTTGACTCTGCCGGATTTGCACTCAACAAAGATCAACTTTGAGCCAACGTTAATAAGAATGTCTATTTCATTTTTCAAATGAAGTGAATCAGTCTTAAAAGGAAGTTCAAATTGAATGTGTAATTCTTTGACTTTTCTCCATTTGTTAATTTCCTGGGCAACGATTAGTTCCCACCAAGCAGAATTAAAAAACAGTTGATTGACTATTTTTGAACTGAATTTATGTAACGATCTATTTTTTTCTTTTATCTCAATTGTGTCAACAGTCCAACTAAAATCAATCTTTTTTCCAACAGTAAAATTGCCACTATCTGGAATTGGTGAATTAGAATCTTTAAAGTTTCTGCTGAGGTGACCCATTATTAATTTGTATCGGTAGTCGCGTATGCAAAATGACATTATTCTGGAAGATGCTTTAAAATCTTCTGACGAATAATCAGAAATCGATTTAAATCTATAGGTATTATGCCCACTCAACTCAAAGAATTCACTAGTAGCAATTTTGCATGACAATTCACGTACAGCGTATTCTGGTATTTCCAATAGTTTATCATCTTGGTTGATATAGAACCCATGTAAATTCTGTTCATGTATAAGTGCTTGAACAGCAAGTACCATAACTTTGGTTCCCCCAGTTATATTAAAATAAACCTCATCATTCGCACCAATTTTATCAACTATGCTTTTGCAAATTGATTTTACTGAAATAAAATCAAACGGATCACAGAAAGACTCAGTGAATGAAATATTTGTGAGAAAGGGCTTTAGTGAGCTTAGTCTGTCAACTGATTCTTTTGTAACAATAAAGTGAATGTTATCAGGTTTGAATTCCTTAATACCTATATATAGCGGTAATACTTGGCCGCCAACGAGAACAATTTGATGTTTCATTTAAGGAAAAGTTCAGGTTGATTTTTATAGGGATCATATACGATTGTTAGTACCTCCGAACCTGGTAAAGGTTTTCTTAGGTCTTTTATATACTCTTTAAAATCAACATAGACGATTCTACATCCATAGTCTTTCCCGAAAATAGCTGATGAAGCAACCATTGATTTCTTACCTCCGGTTATATCTAAGGTTATTTGTGAGGATGGGTTAAGTAAGAGTTGTTCCTTAAGTGCTTTATATGTAGTTTCAAATGATTCATCATTTAGATATACCATTTCATATTTGGATTCCAAGTATTTTTCCAGATAGTTATTACCCTCATTTTTACTATTCGTAGTAAAAATCACATGTTTTTCTGGGTCAATTACTTTTGCAGTTAATATTATTGGTTCTGGCGAATATCCGAGCATTGAAAATAGAATACCGCCCCTTGGTATAAGATTTTCATTCTCATTTTTGAAATTCTCGATTACAGCTGCAAATAGCTTTTCAAAGTACAACTCTTGAGCTTTTTCAAATTTGCCAATATTGGCTAGTGTAAGCCATTCTTGTAGGTATGGAATTTTATTGTTCATTGAATGTCGCTTATTTTCAGTTCCAAAAATTTGAGGACATATTTCTCAAGATCAAAACGAGGTTTCACCGACTCAAAAATTGAGATAATATTGTCTTTAAGTCTACATTTATAGTATGAATTCCCTGCAATCAAGAATTCATTTTCTTTTAATCTACCGTAAAATATGATGTTCTTTTTAAGCTCATCTAAATTGATATTATAAACTTGTTTGAATGACAGAATAAGATTTTGGGGTATCGATGGAGCATTTAATCCTTTTAACTTTTCATAAGCAATGTATGTTTGAAACAGCTGATTTCTTATAGGCTTGCTGTTAAAAACATAGAAGGCTGTTTCAATTAGTTTCTTGTGCAGATCTAGAAATTCTATTCTTTGGGTTTCATTGAGAATATATCCAACTTCAAAACCGTTATTTAATCCGTGATTTCCGTCAATATTTGCGGTAAATATCAGACCTGTATTTTCATTGACGACCCCTTTTGAGTGGTTGTAAACATCAGCATAAACTTTACATCCAATTCCGTGGAATTTTGAAACGCCTTCTAAGTGATCATTTCTATAGTTCATTCCCCGACAAAAGATTGAAATCGAAACCCCACGCTGTATCGCATCTTTGATTGCTTGATTTAGTTCATTCAATGAATTTAGTCCAACAATACTATATGTAGATAAATACAAATACCTATTTGCATCATTGATAATACTAACAATCTCATTAAGCAAATTGTTGGAGTATGATTCACAAGTGTATCTTAAATTTGAATGTTTGGGGGCGGGCAATAAATCGCTATTAATTCTAACCTCTGATTGAACAACTAGCATTTTGCCCTTTTTTCTTGTACCTAAAAATTGCTTGTAAGTTGTGCCTTGTAGAAATATAACATCAAATAACTTATCAAGTTCTTTGCTGCTAGTTTCATCTAAGTAAATGCCAGATTCGGTATTAAAAGTCAAAGACGGTGTTGTGAAATTTGCGCTTGTGATAAAGCCGATTGTTCGGTCTGACACAATAAATTTAGAATGAGCAGAAAGTGAAGCCCTAACGTGTATACCATTGTCATAAAGCTGTTTTATAAATTTCAAGTGAGTACGCGATGGGTTTTCTTTTATTTCCTCTTCTGTAATGAAATCAACCAATGATAATGTGTTCTCTAATTTTGCAGGGTCTAATTGAGTTAATATGAAAATCGCAACTCGGGTTTCCTTTGACTTAGTTAAAATAGCATTGAGTATTTCTTTATCTGTGATAATAAAGCTGCAAATTTTCAAAACCGAATTAGCTTCACTGATTATTTTTAGTATTTCATTTTTTAAAGCTATGTTCCCCTCTTGTGTTAAGAATATGTTGTCATATTGAAGAAATGGATAGAAGTCCTTCCTATCATTATTTATGACAAAAACGCCTGAGCTCAAAGTATCGGTATCTCTTAAAATCATTTCCATTAATTCACTACTATCATATGGGTTTCAATATCAAATTTCTCTAATAGGTCGAACTCACCTGCCAGCAAAAGGAAAGGTCTAATTGTTTCTGTGTATTTTGGATGACTTTCAATAAAACTAGAAAATGGAAAGCGCTGATATTCCTTAATCAATTCAATAAACTCGATTAAGTCCTTAACTATAATGTCATCAGTGCAAATAAATATGTAAAACAAGAACACATTTCTTTCTAGGCTATTGTTAAAAATCTTGTAGTCACGCTTTCTGATTAGGTCACTAAGTAACTTTTGTCTATTTGAACTTTTTAATAAATGATTCTGACGAATATTTATCATAATTTTGTCATCATCATTGATGATATTTTCCGTTTCAATTTCCTTGATGCCAAACCCAAAGGGGTTGTCAGCTTGCAAGAATTTTATTAAGTCCTCACTGCTAAAATTATAACACTTTGTATTTGAGTCTTTGTATCTATCAATTTCCGGCCAGTTGGTTGTTAAATAAGGGGTAGGCTTTTCATTGCTATCTCTTTTTTGAATAGGCATCATTAATTTGAATTTCAAATTTGTGATGCGATCTTTTACTTGCGATTCAAAGTATTTTACGTTCTTTTTTACTGTGTCATAGTATGTTGATTCATCTCCCAACGAATAAATAGCATACCCATCAATTAGTTCTTTTATTAACTTACCTTCTGATTTACTGACAGAAACAAGTACTTGAAAACTCATTTTGGTGAACGAAATATCATCAATACTTTGTAAACCGTTAGGTATTCCAAATTCATCGCGTTGTTCGGGTTCTACAGTAAATATCAAATCAGATATTATGTTTTTTTCTGGAGGAGTATGGACAATGTCAGGGGCAAAAGGACGTGCTATTTTTGTTTCTCCTTTTTGATTTGTATATAAATAAGTGGAATTCTCACTTACAAGCTTGCTTTTATAGTAGTTATAGAAAACTCGGGGTAAAGGTTTCAAAGTAATTCCATCAATAAAGAAATCATATGATTCTTTGTGAAGTCTTAACTGCGTTTTCGCCTCAAATACTGAAATTCCCTTTTCGGTTAAATAATACTTGTTCTCTTTTTTTAGTAATAAATCATCGCTTATAAGTTTTTCAATTCTTATTTCAATTAATATTTTTGATGTGCCAATGATGCTTCCAATTTGAAAAGTGCTAAAATCAGGTTTCACTTTTATAAAGTCAACAATCACTTTGTCGAGATTATCTAAAGGATCAGGCGTTGAATCTGAAATCTCGGAATGGATGCAAAAAATGGGGTACTGAAGACAAAAAATGCCTTTCAATTGTCTGCCCATTGCTGACAATTCTTCGAAATACTTTTCTATGTCAATGCTGAATTGGCTCATCTAATAGGAAAAAGCAATTTGTCTTTTTTCGAAATCAACTTTAATAATCTTGACTTCCAAAGTTTCATTTAGTTTAGGCACTTTGCCGTTTATAATATCATTCTTATGCAGGAGACCTTCCAATCCAGTATCAATTTTTATGAAGTAACCAAAATTGACTTCTCTTTCAATAGTTCCATTTACAAAATCTCCTTTCTTATATTTATTCACTGTTGCCGTCCATCTCTCATTATTCTCTCCAGTAATGTTTTTGTTCTTCTCATTAAATTTTAATGTAACGCGTTTATTTTCAATGTCAATTAAATATATAGAAACATCTATTTCAGCAAAAAGAGCTAAACTGTTAATATTCTCTCTAATTTGTTTAGGAATCATTGAATATGGTATTAAACAATCAACTCCATCAACCGTAACGAATAGTCCAAAAATGCCATTTAGGTTTCTTCCTACTGCTTTAAATCTACCAACTGTATTGTCTCCTTGTTTGAACTTTTCTATAAACAAGTCAAACGGAGATTTAAAATCATATAAATCTGCCACATTGATAAAATTGCCTATCTCTTCTTTATTGCTCAGCCGAACTAATGTTCTGAAAAGTTCAGTGTAATTAAAAACCTTGTCAAAATGTGATCTGGAATCAGTTAATGTCTTGGAATTACCAATCAGAACTAATTTCTTTTTTGCACGGCTAAATGCAACATTTAATCTTCTAGCATCGTCAAGAAAACCAACTTTGGCATACTTTCTCTTACCATTTTCAATAGGTGCATTGTTGTGGTCAGATGAGCGGGTAAAACTGAAAATGATGATGTCATATTCTTTTCCTTGAAATGAATCAAGGGTTGAAACATCAATGTTTTTGAATTTGCACGACTCAGACTTGTTTATATAGTTTTTAATGTTTGCAACTTGGGATTTGTATGGCGCTATAATCGCTATGTTAGTGGGATTCACTTCGCTTTCAAATATTTTTGGCAGAATAATTTCTGAAATTGTTACAGCTTCGGTGTTGTTTTTTGCCGAGAAGCCATCATTTTGCTCAAATGGACTTTTCGAGTTTGAAGTATCAAAGAATACAACTTCCTTATTAAAAGGTGAGGGCATTTCGATTCTGTTCAAATGAGTTCTACTTCCCATTTTAACCATCCCATCATAAAAAGACTTAGATACAAACTCACCGATATTTGGGTGCATTCTATGCTGATAGTTCAACATTTCCATGTTATCCTTTGGAAATTGTTCGGCATTTATCCTGTTAACGATGAATTCAAAAAATGAAGACTTGAGTGCATGTAAGATTTCTTCCTCCAAAAAATCTGCACCATAAACGGTATTTGGAAAACTTGATTTATCTGCCTTGTCAATTAAAGAACTATCCATATAAGGAGGCAATTGTTTCTGGTCGCCAACTAATATTACTTTCTGTCCAAGTTCTATTGCCACCAAGGATTCTGCAATATTTGCTTTTCCGGCTTCATCAATTATTACTGTGTCAAACTTGAAATTCTTGTCTTTGAATATGTCATCTGACTTAATACCAATACAGGTGGCAAAAACAACATCAATGGAATTGTAAATAAGTGGCTTCAACAAAATCTCATATTCGTTGTTTGATTCATCAATCCACTTTTTAAGTAATTCAATAGTTTTCTTTATTTCCGTTTCTGATAATTCTGAAAGTCCATCAAGTAATATAAAATGACGCTGCTTATAGACATCTTTCAACACGCCATACTCAACAATTAATAAGTTTATAAACTGATTAAGCGATTTGTTTAAAATATCTTTTTGAAAGCCGAAATTTCTGTTCTTTAAATATTCTTCAGCAATCAAGAGTTGGTTTGATATAAAGCTTTTGAAATCAACTTTATAATCCTCAACAAGATTATCAATGCAGTATTTTAGGAGTTGTTTATCAATACGATCAGGGTTTCCGACTCTTAAAAGATTAAGATGATGGAATTGTGATAGCTTTTCTAATACATTATCTACTGCAACGTGATTTTGACCCGAAACTAGAATTTTTTCACCTTTCTCAACTAGCTGTTGAATTATCTCAGCAATTACAGTTGTTTTACCAGTGCCTGGGGGACCCTGGATCAAAAAAATGTTCTGATTGCCAACAGCCTTTTTTACTGCTTTTACCTGATTATTGGTGGAGTCTTCTTTTTCAGTTCTGGATAAATCTTCATTCTTAAATTGAATTGGTTTAAGAATTGGTGTTTTAACTCGGTCAGGTTTGACAAGGAGTGCTTCTATATGGTCAATTTTTATTTTCTTGTCTAGAAAATCTTGGATAATACCTCTTTGAATTTGGAATTGCTTTTTAGATATACGTTTGTCTATATAAAAGCCCTTATCCAACAATTCGAGCTTAATCGGTTTGTTAAAAGTAATTGTGTATTGGTCATTGAAATATGAAAGTACGCCATCTGATATTTTAATTAGTTTTTCATCCTCTTTCAATCTAATATTTACCACAGTTTCTTCATCTGTTTCAAGACTATCTCCAATATTTCTAGGAATTGTGATTGCTACACCCTGATTAATTGCTGGTACCCGATCATATTTATCCACGAATACAGCGTTCTCTTTTTCTTTGTCAATTAAGCTAATCTGGTATTCTAAGAATTTATCAATGATTGAAAGCGTTCGGCCTTCTTGTCTTAAAATTTCTCCGGCTTCAGTCTTTAATTGATTAACCGTTTCAAAGCATTGGGTTTTAAGAAGGGCATAATCAAGAAATAACTGTTGTGAACTATCAAACGGGGAAGTACCATAAGGAGAGATTATTTTTAACTTATTGCTAAAAAGAAATGAACCATACTTTGCGTTCCGTTTTTTTGCTTCACTGGAAGTAAATTGGGAATGGCCGAAAGTGAAGTTTTTTATTATGAACTTAATTTCTTTTTTATCCTTACTAATCGTTATATCCCCAAATATGTTTACTTCTTCATTGTAAAGTGAGAAGTCAATTTTTTGATTGTTATCTCTAGCATTGATCTTAAACCAATAATGATGCTGATTTGACAACAATTCCAAAAGTTTGTTTTCATTTTCACTTGAAACTACTGTATCGTTAAGAAAGTAAGGGATGGCATTTTGCTTTAAAGTTGTTTCATAGCTTGCACTACCCAAATCAAACTTAACGTATAAGGTTTGGTTCGTTTTAAATTCTTTTGAGAATATTCTATCGTCTTGCTCAAAACCCTTTTTGATTATTGACAATTGATCATCTGTTGCATATACACCAAGTATGGAGTTTTTGAAATTGTAAAATGACAATAACTCATCTTCAATAAAATTTATCCCCGGATCTATGACTTCTTCTGAATCTATATTTTCTACATCTAAGGATGCAGGAACGAAGGAAAATAATTCGCTAAAATCAAGTTTAGAGTTTACTTTTACTCTTATTCTTCCTGAAGTATCTTGAAGTAAGTGGTTATTTATAACTCCATAGAAGTTATCCTTGGTTTTGACTAATGTTGTATTGTTGAATGTTTCAATAACATCAGCATAAAATTCGTCACCTCTCTCAATTCTCTCCCAAGCCACCGTTTCAGTTATTGGTTTCGAAAGATGCTTTTTACTGAGTATAACTTGTTGATTGGGTATATTAATCTCTAAAACAGTACACTTAATACTATCACCAACTCTGTATTTTTTAAGTTCGTCCTCTCCCGCAGGAAAGCACCAGGAAATATCAAGAATCGATAACCTTCCAACGAAACCATCAGGTAGCTCAGTTATTACTTGTGATGGGGCAATAATTTGTTTTATAGTTGATGTGATCACTTCACCTTTATTATACTTTATTGACAGATCAACATTATCAGTCCCAATTCTTTTTCTGGACCTTTTACCATCGGGTGAATGTAAGTTTGTTTTATCGTTAGGTAAAATTATTTCTTGCACTGCTTTTAATCCTTGCAATTTACCGGCTCTAGCTCTAATTATTTCTAATTCCGATACTTTTGGATTTCCCGCAGGAGTTACATCAACGACTTTTTCAGTTTGCTTCTCTTCTGTTTTTGAATCCTCCCTTTTGACCCGTTCGATTTTACCTAGAACTTTGAAGCCTTCCAACTTTGGTTTTTCCAACTCTACTTTCCCCTCTTTATTCTGATGATTTGTTTGCTCTGTTTTAATTGGGTTGGCTTCAATTCGATTTACTCCAATGATTAAACCGGAAGCTTCAGCCTTTTCATTAGCCAATGATGCGAACTTGTTTGCAAGAATTGCAAACTGCTCCGCAGTAAGCTTAGCATTGGGGTTATTATCTATAGCAACACCCTTTTGCGCGAAGAAATTTAATATGGTATTATGGCCGATGTTAAGCTTGCGAGAGGCCTGTCCTAATCGTATAGATTTTTCCTCTCCCATTTTACTTGTATTCAATTATTTTAGTCTGAAACTATCCCAAAATAACAATTCTTCTGTGCATTCTAACTGCACAAGAAGAAGCTTCAGTAATTATTTGTAGATAGTATAAGTCGTTGCTTGACCTGTTCGCTCAATCTTTTAGGCGCAATTACTTTAACACTCTCGCCATAGGACAGTATCATTCTTTCTAATTCATAGTTGATCATTACCTCTACGGAAACCTCCAAAACAGCTTTGTCTAGCCAATTAGCCCTTTGAGAGCCATGTAGTGGTTTGGATTCAATATACTTTCCAGTCTTTCCATAAAAATGGAGGACAATCTTTTCCGTTTTTCCTTTCTCTGGTTTTGTTACGCCTATTATATCTTCAAAATATTCTGACCAGTCTATTTCTGTGTTTTTTTCATACTTGCCTTTGATTTCCGCCACATTCACAATGCGGTCAATGGCCAGGTTCCAGTCGTACTTTTCTTTTTCCGGATTGTAACCAAACAAAAACCACCGGTTGTTATACTGTTTTAAGTAATAGGGATGAATGATAACGTCATAAGGGTTTTCGTCCTCGAATGGCTGGTAAGATACTTTCAATACCTTTTTGTAGAGAATGGCATTATAAAGCTCACCCAGCCGGTCGATACCCTTCAGATATATGTTACTATCAAAGTCAATGATGGTCTTCTTTTCATCCGATATTGAACCTTGCTGAAGTTTAGGCACCATTTCATGGATCCATTCGAACTGGGGCATCCCTTTAAATTGAGAAAGTATGTCTATGGCAGCCTTCAGCTGAGTTACTTCCAATTCATTAAGCGGCATATTATTAATAGAGAAGGAAGTATCATTATACCGGTAGTATACTTTCTTACCATCCCTGAACTTGCCTAGGTCTATGCTCCAGCCCTCAGCACTTTCCATAAACAGCATGTCATCAAAAATTTGCCTGCGGCTAATGCCTGTAAAGTCTGGATCAATTTCACTTAGCACCTTATTGCATTCTGCAATCAAATCATTGATAAAATATCTTCTTCCCGTATTTCTAAAGCATTTGTCCAGCACTTTGTAGCGAATGAGTGCATTTTTGTTTGTGGCCATAGCTGAAATATACTAAACCAAACTTACCTGTGCAACTCCACCGCACAGTTGGGGATTTAATTTGTATGGTGAACGGATTGGACAGGGAATAATAAGCAAAAACACTATAAAACGAATGCATGATGGCTGCACAGTTAACCCAGACATTTGAATCACCAAACAAGAGAATGATGCTGCAACCAGGCCTGAGTTATAAAGAATTACTTAGCAGCCCACACTGGGAGGCAAAGCGCGAGCTAATTCTATTGCGCGATGGCAAACGATGCAGGCATTGCGGGAATAGTGACCGATTGCAGGTACACCACCGCCAATACCATATCAACAAGTATGGCGAAAAGGTTAGACCCTGGCATTATGCCAATAAATATTTGATAACGTTATGCGGTGAGTGTCACCGAATTGGACATAATCATTATAAAGTACCTGTTCTTAAAATTAGCTAAACACTCGATAAGTTAACCAACACGTCTATGAATCTAAATGAAGATAACCAATCGGACAACACAATGAATGATAGCATTATTCCTGAGCATCTTTTTGTTGAAAAGAGTGTGCCGGTAAATGAACCTGAGCCTGAAACGCAACAGAAATCAAAACTTGCCGAGTTTTTAGACCGGGATTTTCAAGCGATCGGATACAAGGATGGCTATCGTTACTCTAACGCAGATGTCATGGACAATGCGATGAGACTCATTCGATGTGAATTCAGAGAAACTATTGATCGCATGATTGAGGATTGCCGAGAGCATATCTCAAAGCTTCAAAATCAGGCATTGGAGCTGCGGCATATTTCACTTAAAGCCGAAGAAAAGGTAAATGCCAGAATTGTGCAGATAAAGGAGACCATTGCGAAACTTGGGACAGAAAAGGAAAATTCTGCCATGGACGAGGGGTTAATCATGAAGACGATTCATTTATATCGCAACGGATTCATACGTGGTGTGAATGATAACAATGATGAATTATTGCTGATGAGTTATAACGGACTTTTTAAATGATTAAGATATGCTAGGACTATTCTGTGCTCTAACCGGAGATGATTACAAACTTGTGCAAGTAGAAACACCTGCCAGCCGTAAAAAGGTTGCTACACTGGGCAGCGTTATGCTCATCCCTGCTATTATGTGGTTTTTAATTGCAAGCTGCACTGCCTTCAGTATGTTTGACGCAAGTGGTACGGTCGCTATGCTTGTAGGATTTGTAGCTGCCACCATCATTCTCATCTTAGAGAGAGCCATAGTAATGTCTGGCCATAATAAAATGATCACTCGTTTCAGACTTGTGATCGGTTTTGTCATCGCCTCACTGGGTGCCGTATTCATGGATGAATTGATTTTTGAAAAGGACATTGAGCAGCGTCAGTACAATGAGCGATCTACCATGATTGATGTAAAAAGAGCAAAGACCGATTCGATCTATAAGCCTAAAGTTGACGTTTTGCAAGCCACACTATCGAAGACTAGGCACTCCTGGATGTCAACTGCCGAGGACGCGCGCAAAGAAGCTGATGGAACTGGCGGAAGTGGGCACAAGGGTGTGAGTAAAATCACGCAACTGAAACTCGAACAGGCCGATGTACTCAAAGACGAGCTTGACAAAATCGAATTGGAGACACAAAAAATTAATGCTGAGTGGGATCAGAAAATTGCTGCTATCCAACCAGAGATTGAGACAAATCTACATGGCAAATCGATCCTAACCAGAATCATGTCATTATTTGGGTTGGTATTCAGCAATTGGATAGCCGGTATCATATATGTTGTTTTCACCCTTTTTCTTTTCTCGCTAGAATTTATTGTAATTATCATGAAGCATTCATTGCCAGAAACTAATTATGAAAGAAGGGTAGCCGCCATGGAGCAAGTGGGTAAGAGGAGAATGGAGAGATTAGTTGAATCGCGTGTGTTGGCTTATGACCCCGGGGATAACACGGAACAGGTGCGCAAGATAAACATGGAATTGAGAAAGCCTTTGCCGACTCTTTTCAAAAGAGAATCAAATGGCGAATTTGAAACTACCCATTCTATTGGAAAATAATTTCATATTAGATTCGTTGCATGACATTACATCGAGAAAGAATAAAATCAATTCAAAAACCAAGTTGGCTTAAATCTGTATCCGGAATGATCTTTTCAAAAAATATCACTATTGTCCGACTAAAATTTTAAAAGGGCGTCCTTTTTAAGGTCGCCCTTTATGGTTACGTTTAGTTACCACACTTCACATAGCCATGAATAAAGGTAAAAAATTTGTCGGACAGCCGATTCTTTCTCAAATACTTTCTTGCA
>CANHBE010000024.1 GCA_947458575.1 Flavobacteriaceae bacterium
TCAGCATTTGGGTTGTCAGTTTGATATTTTTCAAGTCCAACTTTGATTGGTTTCGGCAGAAAATCGCTATTTCGATAATATTCTATTTCGTCATAAGAAGGAGAAGAGATACCAACCACAATGAACTTTCTGGTCGGAAATATGTAATTTAATGAGGCATGAACCAGATCAAAAAACTCCCGATTTTGAGCATCAAAGACATAGATTACATCGAAGGAAACCAAATCTCTTTCGGCATATTCCCAGGGAGTGTATATGTAAATTGGTCTCTTTTGAAACAGTATTTTTGAATCTAGCTCGATTTCTTTGAGAACTGCTGTTTGTTGCGAATTGGCATGTTGAGTAACAATTATTGTCAATATAGCTACAAACCAACTTGTGAATAATTTCTTCATGTTTCCTGATTCAATCTTTCTTCTATATGCTTTTGAAGCAGCTACGGGAAAGCTTCTTTATAATAGCCTGAGCGAAGTTATGAAAAGTGAATGAACAATTTACCGAAAAATTAGCCGTGAGATTTAGCAAGTGTTGCGTACTGATATATAGGCATAGCTATTCAACCCATTCGTTAAAGGTTTCGCTATCCTACTCGAAGTCCATTCTCAATTGGCATGTCCGAGGTCAGCAACACGATGTCTTGGTCCTCGCCTACAGACCCAAGCACCAAACAGTCACTGAAGAAGTTACCAATTTGTTTTACGGGAAAATTAACCACTGCGACCACTTGCTTGCCTAGCAAATCATCCTTGTGGTATCGTTTCGTAATCTGAGCAGACGATTTTCGCTGTCCGAGCTCATGTCCAAAATCAATTGTGAGCTTATAAGCCGGTTTTCGCGCCTCCGGAAATTCGTCGACCGAAATAATGGTTCCAATCCGCATATCAACTTTCTCAAAATCAGACCATAGTAATGATGTTACTGCTTTGTTCTCCATAATGTTCGTTATACAACTTTTCAAATTTACACTTTAGATTCAAACCTATGAACATTGAGACCTGCGCATATTCGGTATTGTTTAGTTTTTATAATGTTTTATAAATCTGCAAATAGAATAATTTTTATACATTTAGGCAGGCGTTTTTTCAATGCCTCTTAGCTACTCCCATTATGAATATTTATCATATCAGCGCAGAATGTTATCCGGTTGCCAAAGTGGGAGGTTTGGGTGATGTTGTCGGTGCTTTACCAAAATACCTCAATAAGCTTGGACATAATGCTCGGGTAGTCATTCCGGCATATCGCAATGCTTTCTTCGAAAAAACTACATACGAAACCGTACATCACGGCAAACTCAAATTAGGACACTTTATTTTTCCTTACAGTGTGTTGAAAGTCAGCGGTCATGAATTCAACTATGAACTCTACCAAATCGCAATACCGGAGCTTTTCGATCGGCCAAACATTTACTCCTACGAAGATGATACGGAGCGCTTTCTGTCGTTCCAAATTGCTTTTTTGAATTGGCTGGTGGAAACAAATCAATATCCTGACATCCTTCACTGCCACGATCATCACACAGGATTGATTCCGTTTATGGTGCAGCACTGTTACAACTATCAAAATCTGCGGCAAACGCCAACCATCATTACCATTCACAATGGTCAATATCAGGGTTGGTTTGGTCATGATAAACTGCATTACATTCCTTCGTTCGATTTGTATAATATCGGTTACCTCGAATGGGGCGGCAACATCAATTGTTTGGCCTCAGGAATCAAATGCGCTTGGAAAGTAACGACTGTTTCGCCAAGTTATCTGGATGAAATCAGCAATCGAGCCAACGGGTTGGAAAATCTCTTGCGTTGGGAGCGACCGAAATCAATGGGCATACTCAACGGAATAGATGTTGACGTTTGGAATACCAAAACTGATCCTTTGTTGCAAGCCAATTACTCCATCAAAGACTTTAAGAAAGGAAAAGCCAAGAACAAAGCGTACTTGTGTGAACAGTTTAATTTAGATCCGTCGAAACCACTTTTCACCTTTATCGGTCGACTCGTGAACGAAAAAGGTGCTGATTTGTTGCCGCATATTTGCAGCATGGCACTCAATCAACATCCGCAGGAAATCTGTATCCTCATGCTAGGATCGGGCGACTCAAATGTGGAGCGAGAACTTGAAGGTCTAAAAAATTTCTACCACGGTTATTATAATACTTATATCGGTTATAACGAGAAGTTGGCACACATTCTATATGCTGGCGCCGACTTCCTTTTGATGCCTTCCAGGGTTGAGCCTTGTGGGTTAAATCAAATGTATGCGCTGCGCTATGGAAGCATACCGATTGTCAGACGAACCGGTGGACTCAGGGATACTGTTTTGGACATGGGCGATGGTGGATTTGGAATTTGTCATAATGAAGCAAGCGTGAGCGATGTTTGCCATGCGATAACGCGTGCAGTCGATTTATATCACAATAGTTCAGCATTCGATGCCATTCGAAAAGAAATTCAACTCATTGATCACTCCTGGGATCGGGTTGCTGAAGAATATGTTTCGGTTTACCAATCGTTAAAAAAATAAAACATGAGCAAAACAAGTTTAGCAATCATATTGGGAGGCGGTCAAGGTTCCCGGTTAGCACCATTAACAGAGTCGCGTTCGAAACCTGCAGTTCCAATCGCAGGAAAATACCGTTTGGTAGATATCCCAATTTCCAATTGTATCAATTCGGATATCAAAAGAATGTTTGTCTTGACGCAATTCAATTCAGCTTCTTTGAATCAACACATCAAAAACACCTATCATTTTAGTCATTTTAGCACGGCTTTCGTCGATATCTTGGCAGCTGAACAAACACCGGACAACCGCACGTGGTTTCAAGGAACTGCAGATGCGGTGCGACAGTGCATGCAACACTTTTTAAATCATGATTTTGATTACGCTTTAATATTGTCGGGTGATCAGTTGTATCAAATGGATTTCAACAAAATGCTCAAAGCACACCAAGACAGCGGCGCGTCGATCACTATCGCGACATTGCCGGTAAATGCGAAAGAAGCACCTGAATTTGGAATCTTGAAAACAGACAGTGAAAGTCTAATCACTTCTTTTATTGAAAAACCGGATGCATCTTTACTGCCGCAATGGACATCAGATGTAAGTGACGAGATGAAAGCTGAAGGAAAACTGTATTTGGCTTCGATGGGGATTTATGTTTTCAACCGCGATTTGCTGGTCGAATTGATGAAAAATCAAGAAACTAAAGATTTCGGAAAAGAGATCATACCACAATCGATTGGCAAGGAAAAAGTATTGAGTTACCAATACGAAGGCTATTGGACCGACATCGGTAATATTGATTCGTTTTTTGAAGCCAATTTAGGATTGACTGATGACATTCCGAAGTTTAATTTATTCGATAATTCCAGTAAGATATACACCAGAGCGCGTGTCTTACCGCCATCGAAAATAACCGGAACATCCTCCATTGACAAATCGATTGTCGCAGAAGGTTGTATCATCAATGGTTGTTCAATTGAACACTCAGTTATTGGAATACGAAGTCGCATTGGTCATGGATCTACGATTATGAATTCCTATTTGATGGGTAATGATTATTATCAAAATATTGATGAGATCAGAAGCAACATTGCCAATAACATCACCAATATCGGCATTGGCGAGCGCTGTTTTATCAACAACACAATTGTCGACAAGAATTGTTGTATTGGTGATGATGTCAGACTCAACGGAGGTAAGCATCTGGCAGATACCGACACGCCTTTGTATACAGTGAAAGACGGCATCATCGTGGTAAAAAAAGGTGCTGTTTTGCCTAATGGGTTTACGGTCTAAGAAACTGTAGTGGTTGCGAAAACTGTATAATGTCGTTCTGCAACTAAGAATAGTAATTCAAAAATTGAAAGGAAATAGCGGCTCTTCTCTCGACTGAAATCGGAGAATGTAGCCGCTAATTATTTTGTAAGGTTAATTAATCAGTTAAAACACTTCGTCCATTATTGTCAACTTAGGAAAAATGACGAGATCGGTTGACAATGTCGCGTGTAAGCATATGATTCTTTTATCATTATCGCTTTACTGATAAAGCGATGCGAGCCAGCTTCATCATTTATGCTATCTCACAAATTGATGTCATCAAAAAACAAAAGCTACTTACAATTGAGCATAAATATAGCTGGAAATTTGCTGCATTTGTGCATCGCTTAAACTCGCTTTTTTTTGCATTTCAACTAAAATAGGAGCCCAAGCCTCTTTCGTAAAGTCAGTTGCTTTGAATAAGCCATGACAATTTGCACAGTTGTTCTCATATAAGTTCTTGCCATCGACTAGAGCGCTGCTCAGCGTGGTCGATTGCGCGCTTGCTGTGGAAGAAGAACCAGCAACGGATTTGGTCCCACAAGAAGAGAAAACCAATGCAGCAAAAATTGAGAGTGTAAAATGTAGTTTCATTTTGTAAAGTTTAAAATGTAAATATAAAAAAACCGATCACAAGCGGATCGGTTTTTCTAAACTATCAAAAAGATTATTTCACATCCATGAGCTCCACATCAAAAACAAGTGTTGCATTCGGAGGAATTACGCCTCCGGCTCCTCTCGCGCCATATCCTAAATGCGACGGAATTACAAATCGTGCTTTGTCACCCACTTGCAGCAAGGCGATGCCTTCGTCCCAACCTTCGATCACGTGACCTTGACCTAATGGAAATTCGATTGGTTTTTTTCTCGCGTACGAGGAGTCGAAAACCTTTCCGTTATCTAAAGCACCCGAATAATGAACCGAAACTGTTTTTCCATTTTCTGCTTTTTTGCCGCTTCCTTTTTGGATCATTTTATATCGCAAACCGCTTTCTGTTTTATCAAATCCGGCAGCCAGCTTTTCCATGGCTGCTTCTGATGCTGCTTTTTCTGCTGCTTCTCTTTTGGCACGTGATCCTTCGAAAACGCGGAAAGCTTCTATGGCGTTCCAATTTATGGCTTCCTCGCCTACTCGCAAGATTTCTACAGAATCGATGGTGTCGCCCTGTTCGATAGCATCAACTACGGCTTGCCCTTCGACAACATTTCCAAAAACGGTATGCTTGTCGTCTAGCCAAGGTGTTGCAACATGCGTGATAAAAAACTGAGAACCGTTGCTACCCGGACCTGAATTAGCCATCGACAAAACGCCTGGCGCATCGTGACGCAAATCCTGATGAAACTCATCGTCGAAATTGTAACCAGGACCGCCAGTTCCGATACCTTGTGGGCAACCACCTTGTATCATAAAATCAGGAATTACACGGTGAAATTTGAGTCCGTCATAATATTTGTTCCCTTGTGGTTTTACTTTATTCTCTAAATTCCCTTCTGCTAATCCGACAAAATTACCAACTGTTCCCGGAGTTAAGTCGTGGGTTAGTTTAACCAAAATCGAACCTTTTGTGGTGTTGAATTTCGCGTATATTCCGTTTTCCATGTTTATCGTTTTTTAAAATTTTGCTGCGAAATTACGATTTTTTTTATTCCGACAGTTGATGAAAAAACGGCGATGGTTTAGCCCCGATTGTAATGGCATCCTTTTGCGGCGGGGTTCGCCGGAAAAGATATAATGGAAAGCGGGAATTGCTCCTTAAAAAACTTCGTACATTTGCCCTCCAAAATATTACAAAATGCGCATTGACATTATTACTGTTTTACCTGAACTGCTGCGAAGTCCGTTTGAGGCCTCAATCATGAAACGCGCCATTGACAAAGGTTTGGTTGAAGTGTATTTTCACAACCTACGCGACTATACGACCAACAAGCAAAAAAGCGTGGATGATTATCCATTTGGTGGAGGTGCCGGCATGGTGATGATGGTGCAACCTATTGACGCTTGCATTACGCATTTGAAAAGTGAGCGTGAGTACGACGAAATTATCTATATGACGCCTGACGGAGAAACTTTAAACCAAAAAATGGCGAATACGATGTCGATGTATAATAACATTATCATTCTGTGTGGACATTATAAAGGAGTGGATCAGCGTGTACGGGATCATTTTATTACGAGAGAAATTTCTATTGGAGATTATGTTTTGAGTGGCGGTGAATTGGGGGCATTGGTATTGTCTGATGCATTGATAAGGCTCATTCCTGGGGTTTTGAGTGATGAAACTTCCGCGTTGACGGACAGTTTTCAAGATAATTTGTTGTCGCCGCCTATTTATACTCGACCGGCAGACTATAAGGGCTGGAAGGTTCCGGAAGTTCTGACCAGCGGTCATTTTGCTAAAATAGAAAAATGGCGAGAAGATATGGCGTATGAGCATACGAAGAATAGACGACCGGACCTTTTGGAGTAAATTCCAATTATTGAAATTCGAAATACCAATGTGTCGTGGAGTAAATTCCAATTACTGAAATTCCAAATTCCAATCGGAGAAATAGAAATTATTTGAAATTTGGGATTTGTTTTTTGAATTTTTTGTTTACATTTGCGCCCACTCAGACCAACCTCTGGCGAGAACCGCGAATGTTGCTCTGTTATAAAACCATAATTAAAACAATTATCATGGCAGATTTATTAAAATTCGTACAAGACGAATTAGTAGCAAGAAAAGACTTTCCTGAGTTTGGTGCCGGTGACACGATTACTGTGTACTACGAAATTAAGGAAGGTGAAAAAACAAGAACTCAGTTTTTCAAAGGAGTTGTTATTCAGCGTAGAGGTTCAGGATCAACTGAAACTTTCACCATTCGAAAAATGTCAGGATCTGTTGGAGTTGAGCGTATCTTCCCTGTAAACTTACCTGCATTGCAAAAAATCGAAATCAACAAAAAAGGTCACGTTCGTCGTGCTCGTATTTTTTACTTCAGAGAACTTACCGGTAAAAAAGCGAAAATCAGAGATAAAAGAAGATAATTACTTCTTATGTAAAAAAGTCCCAGCAGTTTGTTGGGACTTTTTTTTTGGCAAATTTTTAGTCGCTATTTTATGAATAATGAAATATCAGCCGCTTAAAATATCGTATTCGCAATTCAGAATAGAAGCAAACAAACCCAATCTTGAGCATAACTATTTTACTATATTTGTTTCCGCAAAAAATAATTTTTAAAACACAATCTTATGGCAAAAATTAAAGTGGCCAATCCAGTTGTAGAGTTAGATGGTGATGAAATGACAAGGATCATTTGGGCCTTTATCAAAGAAAAACTAATTCTTCCGTACTTGGAACTTGATATTAAATATTTCGATTTAGGAATAGAGAGTCGAGAAGCTACCAAAGACCAAATAACAATTGATTCTGCCGAAGCCATAAAGAAATATAATGTTGGAATCAAATGCGCTACTATTACACCCGATGAAGAGCGTGTGAAAGAATTCAATCTGTCGAAGATGTGGAAATCACCCAACGGAACCATCCGAAATATTGTAGGTGGAACTGTTTTCAGAGAACCAATCATAATGAGTAACGTACCGCGATATGTGCAAGGATGGACCAAACCTATCGTCATTGGACGTCATGCGTTTGGCGATCAGTATAAAGCAACTGATACGGTAATCAAAGGAAAAGGTACCTTAACGATGAGTTTTACCAATGAAGCCGGAGAAACGCAAACTTGGGAAGTTTATAATTTTGAAGGTGATGGTGTTGCCATGTCTATGTACAATACTGACGAAAGCATCTACGGATTTGCGCACTCTTCCTTTCAAATGGCATTGGCTAAAAAATGGCCCTTATATCTCTCCACGAAGAATACCATCTTGAAGGCCTATGACGGTAGATTTAAAGATATTTTTGAAGAAGTATATCAAAAGCACTACAAAACAGATTTTGAAGCCAACGGTATGGTGTACGAACATCGTTTGATTGACGATATGGTGGCTTCTTGTATGAAATGGAATGGCGGTTTTGTGTGGGCCTGTAAGAACTATGATGGCGATGTGCAATCCGATACTGTTGCCCAAGGATTTGGTTCTTTGGGATTGATGACTTCGGTGTTGGTAACACCTGACGGCAAAACTGTTGAAGCTGAAGCAGCCCATGGAACAGTAACACGTCACTACAGAGAACACCAAAAAGGACGAGCTACTTCAACCAATCCAATTGCGTCTATTTTTGCTTGGACCAGAGGATTAGAACATCGCGGGAAACTCGACAATAATAAGCCTCTAATTGATTTTTGCCACGCACTCGAACAGGTCTGTATCGACACGGTAGAAAGCGGGAAAATGACGAAAGATCTTGCCATGCTGGTAAAACCTGAAGGTCTGACAGCTAGTGATTATCTTACTACGGAGGGTTTTCTGGAGGCGATTAAAGAAAATCTGGAAGCAAAATTGAAATAGCATAAAATCATAGAAAAAGGGAGGCTGATAAACAACCTCCCTTTTTTTTACTAAAAAAGAAAAAGTACTTGAAGTCCATAGCTACAAAATCAGTATAACGCAATCTTCAACTCAAATAAACTTAGTATAATAGCGCGATTTAAACTGCGATTACACCATATTTTAGAAAAAGTCAAGCCATTAACCTATCCTAACTTTCTTTTAACATAATTGCCAGTAACAAAATTTACTTTTGCATCTCTAAAAACTGCCCTTGTACTTTTATTAGAACTCGTATGACGAACAAAATTCATTTTTCAATTTTTATTCTATATCTGTGTCTCTTTAATACCGTCTTTGCTCAAGTAAAGCGAGCAGAAACAGCCAAGCAGAAGTTTACTTTAAGTGGAACTGTCCTCGATACAAAAAGCAATGAAACCATCATTGGTGTGAATGTATATATTCCTGAACTCAAAACCGGAACATCGACCAATGAATATGGTTTCTTTTCGATTACGATTCCAGGCGGTGACTATGATGTTCAGTTGAGCTCGGTGGGCTATCAAATTCTGGAAGAGAAAATAAAACTCGACAAAAATCTGAAAATGAACTTCAAACTAAATACCGCTGAAGAACAACTTCAAGAGGTAGTTATTACGGATAATCGTCAATCGACTAACATCAGAAAAGCCGAAATGAGTGTAAACAAGCTCACCACAGCAACCATCAAGAAAATGCCGGTAGTTTTGGGAGAAGTTGATATACTCAAATCCATTTTACTGCTTCCCGGTGTAACCAACGCAGGTGAAGGTGCCTCCGGATTTAATGTTCGCGGTGGTGCCGCAGACCAGAATCTAATTCTTTTGGATGAAGCCAATATCTTCAGTTCATCGCACGTTTTCGGGTTTTTCTCAGTGTTTAATCCCGATGCGATTAAAGACCTTAAATTATACAAAGGCGGAATTCCTGCGCGATACGGTGGGCGTGCATCCTCGGTGCTAGACATTTACCAAAAAGACGGAAACAGCAAAGAATATAAGGTCAATGGCGGCATCGGACTCATTACCAGTCGATTGCTGGTTGAAGGTCCACTTGTGAAAGACAAAGGTTCATTCTTGGTTGCGGGTCGCGGCTCTTACGCGCATTTGTTTTTGAAGCTGGATGAAAAACAGAAAGACAATGCCGCCTATTTTTACGACTTAAACGCCAAACTCAATTACAAAATCGATTCAAACAACAACTTGTATTTGTCCAGCTATTTTGGACGCGACGTTTTTAAGATTAGAAAAAGCTTCACCAATATCTACGGAAACGGTACGTTAAATCTGCGTTGGAATCACCTTTTCAGCGAGAAACTGTTTTCTAATTTGTCTTTCATCTACAGCGATTACTACTATGGTCTGGAACTCGATTTTATTGGACTGAAATGGGATTCTGAGATCAAAAATTACAATCTAAAATACGATTTCAAAAATTACATCAGTGACAACTTTAAGTTGAATTATGGCGTTAATGCAATCTATTACGATTTTAATCCCGGAACAATCAAACCACTTAACGATGAATCCGGAATCAACTTCAAGCAACTCGAAAAGAAAAGAGCTTTCGAACCTGCCGCATACGTCGATGCTGAGCACAATGTTTCGGATAAAGTTTCGCTGTCCTATGGACTTCGATACAGTTTGTTCTACCGCCTCGGTGCTACACGAGTAGATCATTACAAAGACAACCAAGCCGTGGTCTTCAATCAAGAGCAACAAATCTATGAGTCCGCAACACCAATTGGTTCTACCTACTACGGTCAAAATGAAACCATCTACGATTATTCAAACCTAGAGCCAAGAGCAGCTGTTTCGTATCAACTCAACGAAAATCAATCGGTTAAGGCGAGCTACAATCGCATGGTTCAATACTTGCAACTGATTTCAAATACCGCGTCGCCAACGCCACTCGATGTATGGACGCCAAGCGACTCTTTTATCAGACCTCAAATTGCCGATCAGATAGCCGTTGGTTATTTCCGAAATTTCCACGACAATGACTACTCATTAGAAATCGAATCATTTTATAAAACTGTAAAAAATAGGATCGATTATATCGATGGTGCCAACCTAATTGCCAACGAAAATCTTGAGCAAATCATTCTCAATGGTCGAATGCGCTCCTATGGTTTGGAAATGCTACTTCGAAAAAACGAAGGAAAACTGACCGGCTGGATTTCGTACACGCTTTCACGATCACAACAACAAACGCCGGGACGAAACGCCTCTGAGACCGGTATCAATAATGGCGAATGGTACAACTCATTGCACGATAAAACCCACAATATAGCAGTAACAAGTTCATATACTTTTTCAAAAAAATGGACCTTCGGTGCTAATTTTATCTTTCAAACCGGTCAACCGGTAACATTTCCGAACGGACAATATCAATATCAGGGAATTACGGTGCCCAGCTACGGATTGAGAAACGAAAACAGACTCCCATCCTATCATCACCTCGACCTATCCGCAACATTGACCCCACGGAAAAATGCTAACAGAAACTGGAAAGGCGAATGGGTATTTAGTATCTATAACGTTTACAACAGAATGAATGCTGCCTCGATAAACTTCCGTCAAAATGCAGATACCGGCGCCAATGAAGCGGTAAGAACCTCTATTTTCGGAATAGTTCCGGCGGTTAGTTATAACTTTAAATTTTAAAATGATGAAGCATATTTTTCCAATTATCGCTTTACTTTTTTCTCTCATCTTTGTTAGCTGCGAGGAAGTCGTAGATGTCGATTTGAATACGGCCAGTCCGCGATTAGTCATAGACGCTGGTATCGATTGGGAACAAGGAACAGACGGCTCAGTGCAGAAAATCAAACTTTCTACAACGACAAGCTTTTACAGCGCCGTTGTCCCGCCGGTCTCTGGCGCCACCATATTCGTAACCAATAGTAGTAACACGATATTTAATTTTATCGAAGGATCAACAGCTGGCGAATACCTCTGCACGAATTTTGTCCCACAAATAGACGAAAGTTATACATTAACGGTAATTGTCAACGGGCAAACGTACACCGCAACTGAAACCCTCAAATCCGTTGCCAGCATCACCGAAATCATACAAGATAACGAAGGCGGCATCACAGGTGATCTTATTGATATTAAGGCACTTTTCAATGATCCTGCCGACAGTGAAAATTTCTATCTCTTTAAATACAAATACTCCAATCAAGCAAAGTTAGATTATCAAGTCACTGATGATCGTTTCTTCCAAGGCAATACGATTTTTAGCTTGTCTGACAACGAAGAGCTCGAGGCTGGTGATCAAATCCAAATTACACACTACGGTATATCGAGAACGTACTACAACTACATGAATATACTGCTAAGCATTGCGGGAAACACCGGCGGTAGTCCGTTTCAGTCACCGCCTGCCACAGTTCGCGGCAACATCATCAATAGCACGAATTTCGACAATTATGCGTTGGGTTACTTCCGCCTCAGCGAGACCGATTCGGCGAATTATACGGTGCAATAAGATTGGTTTCAGGAGCTTTTCCGGCTGTCCACTACAAAAAAATAGTACCGACCAACATCGGTAAAGTCAGCGCAGAGCTTCTGTTAGTCGCTTGCGCTGCCCAACCGCTGTAAAGGCCGGACACTATTTTGTTTTCCGCTTCCATCCGGGCTAATCAGTGGATATTGGATAATTTGCAATTAGTGAATTGGCTTATATTTGCCAAATCAACTATCAATCAATAAAAATGTCTTCCCACCACATCGTACGAGACGATCAAGAGCCGGCCTTAATCATTGCCAACGGAGCTGCGTGCAATATGGAACTTTTAGGTCAACTTCTAGAATGGCAACCATTAGTTATTGTTTTGGATTCCGCTATTGAGCGCGTAATCGATTTGAACATCAAAGTTGATGTTGTTTTGGGCGATTTCGACCGTGGATTTAATCCGGAAGAGATTCTGCTGTCACAATTCCCAATTGACATTATCCACACGCCCGACCAAAACAAAACTGATCTCGAAAAAGCGTTTGATTACCTCATCGAAAGAGGCATTCCGGCCGCTAATGTGATTTGGGCAACCGGAAGACGCGCAGATCACACGATTACCAATATCACCAATTTAGTCAGCTACAGAAATCAACTGAAGATTGTGATTCATGATGACCATTCCAAAATATTTTTACTCCCGCAAAAATTTCAAAAGTGGTATACTGCCGGAACCAACATATCACTAATTCCTATTGGAGTCGTAAGCGGAATTACAACAGAAAATCTGCTATTTCCACTCAAAGACGAATCGTTGAGCATGGGCTACCGAACAGGAAGTAGCAATCAAGTTATCGAAGATGGTCTGGTAACAATCAATCACACCAATGGCGATCTCTTGCTGATGGAATGTGTTGACTAGTCCGACGCTGAAAGAACTATCTTTTGTATAAGCTATTGCTGAACAATTGCAGGCTTTATGTCGTCTAAAGATTTGTAACTACCTATAAACTTTCCACTATTGTAGTATAAATATTTGTTCTCATTCTCTCTTTGAGCAGACAAGTCAGAGATAAAATCACGAAGATAATTCGATGTTAAGTTCGAGTTATAGTAAATTGTGTTAACGCCATAAACAGGATTTTTAATCCTAAAATTATAATTCATGTGTTCGTTGTCATAATATTCTGCCACGACGAACAATGCTAACCCTAGTGCATCGCATTTCTGTTGCAATATTTCCAGTGGATAACAGATAGTGCTTTTGCATCTTGGACTCCATAAATACACTACAGTTGGAGTCTCGCTTTTAATACATTTTTTCAAGTCTGAACCGGTGACTAAAAAGACCCGAGGTTCATTCGCTCTTTCAATATCGCATACTGAGCTTCCAACTTCTGTTGTGACGTAGAGCTTTGGATTTCTGGATTGCATTTTATTGTAGTTGCTATACAAACCACCAAAATTGCCTTTGATAGCGCAGGAACTGCAGATAAATGCCATCAAAATGATGAGTGCTTTCATAAAAAAATCAATAAAGGCAGAAATTAGTATCTCTGCCTTTTCTCTATAACTAATTAACTAAAACATCTACAAGATATCCACCATAGGGACCAACTTTCGAATCAAATTTATAAATTCCTTTCCGTACCGTTACGTTATCATTTACAATGTCTTTATCTACTGTAAATGGAAGTTCCCAAGTAATGGCCTCAATTTGAATTTCTTCCGATTGATCAAGCTCAATAGAAAGTGTTCCTTTGCCGGTTTCGTCATTATAAACAACTTTTCCAGTATGCACTCCCGGACGATCAGCAATCTCGCATGTCCAACAACTTTCAAAGTTACACAAACCCCATCCAGCGCAGTTTCTGCTGGCTCTTCCCCATTCTTCCCACGTAGCATAAAAAATATACCACTTGTTGGCGGTCAAACTTGTTGCGTTTTCTTGTGTTTCAACATTCTCTTTTTCACAAGACAGTGTAAAACTAGCTAGTGCTAAAATGGTAACTAAACTAAAAAATAATTTCTTCATGGCGTAAATTGTTAAAAAATTAAAAATAATTGAAATGTAATCAAATGTCTCGAGTGCTTTGATTAAACAAACGTACAGAAACATTAAAAGAAGAAGCTGCAGTTTTTCTACCGTATTTGTTAATCTTAGAAGTTTTCGCATCAACAATAGCGAAGAACGAAATCAAAATGAATAAAAGAGAGATTTATAAGAAAGCACTTTGTCTTGTGGGTCACTTACTTCCCAGAGTACTTAGCAACAATTTACATTTAAAACGGCACTGACCAACCTATTTTCAAAAATCAGTCTTTAACAATAATAATGGTTGCTTTAAAACCGGTCGCAAGATTCCATTGGTTTGAAGAGACCAAACTGCCTTTATCATCAAATACCATAAACTGTGCAGTATTCGGACCGGAATATCCTTGATTAAGCGCTTCAAAATCAACTTTGTTGAAACCAGGTTCTAAGCCCAATTCAATACGTTGAAAATCACCATCTAAGTAAACACGCTCAATCATCACTTTGTCATTTACCCATACGCGAATTTCATCGCCATCTATTTCCCCAAAATCACGACAGCTGATTTTTACATAAGCAGACTTGGTTTTGAAATCGCCTAAATATTGATTTTTTCGAAACGCTTTGGAGTCGAAACCACCTTCTTTTTCATTCAGCTTATCCTTCACTGCATCGCTGGGATTCGCAAATTTCTGTTGCTCAAATTGAATCTTCTGACTTTCTATTCCTCTTGAGGATGTCGATTTTTGTGGCAAGTTTGGCGTAAATACCGATGGTGTACTCGATTTTGGGAGTCCAAAACCTATATTTCCCTGTGGCAATGCAGTCCCTGAATTCATAAATTCACCCTGTGCGGATCCTACCGCAAAAGTCAGTAAGAATACAGTTAGAAAAAAATACTTCTGATCGCTCATTGTTCGCTAATTTGCAATGGGAATAACTGATTGCCGAGCAAATTTAGGTCTTTTCGCAGGACGCTACTTCTTTTTATCATTTTTTTATCACATTTGTATCAAGAAAAGTTCAAGATAAACCCACATGAGCAAACAAGTAAAATCGCAGCAATTTAATCCTTCAATAGTAATCAAAAACACAGAAGTACTTGCCAACAACTGGGCTACACTTCGCAAAATAACATACGACTATCAGAAGCCTGATCATACGTGGGAAACGCAAGTTCGCGAAGCTTACGATCGCGGTAATGGCGCCACTATTTTGCTGTACAATAAAAAAGATAAAACCGTGATTCTTACACGTCAATTTCGATTACCGACCTTCCTTAACGGCAACGAAACTGGAATGATGATTGAAGCCTGTGCCGGGGTTTTAGACAAGCAAAATGCGGAAGACTGTATTAAAAAAGAAATTGAGGAGGAAACGGGCTATCAAGTACACGATGTAACGAAAATTTTTGAAGTGTATATGTCACCAGGCTCTGTCACAGAGATTGTTCATTTTTTTATGGGTGAATACACCAAAGATATGAAAGTAAACGACGGTGGTGGTGCTGAAGATGAGCAAGAAAATATTGAAGTGCTGGAATTTCCTTTTGATGAAGCCTATGACATGATTTTGTCTGGGGCAATCAAAGATGCGAAAACCATCATGCTTTTACAGCACGCGAAAATCAACCATTTGCTGTAAGTGATTTTACAATATCTTTGAGACACGAATTATAAGAGCTAACCGTCGTACCCTAACCATGAATTTCGAAGTCATTTCCGATTATCGGCCCAAAGGTGACCAGCCACAAGCCATTGAAAAATTGGCGCAAGGCGTAATCGATAACGAAAAATACCAAACACTTTTGGGCGTTACTGGTTCGGGAAAAACCTTCACCATAGCCAACGTTATTGAAAAAGTACAGCGGCCAACACTAGTTTTAGCGCACAACAAAACGCTGGCTGCCCAATTGTATTCTGAATTCAAGCAATTCTTCCCGCAAAATGCCGTGGAGTATTTTGTCTCCTATTACGACTACTATCAGCCGGAGGCTTTTATGCCTGTAACTGGAGTTTTTATCGAAAAAGATCTTTCAATCAACGAGGAATTGGAAAAAATGAGAATGTCAACAGTCTCTTCCTTGCTGTCCGGGAGAAGAGATATTATTGTCATTTCTTCCGTATCGTGCTTGTATGGCATTGGTAATCCGATTGAATTTCAAAGAAATGTTATTCCGCTTGAAAAAGGTCAAATCATTTCCCGAACAAAATTGCTGCATCAATTTGTGCAAAGTTTGTATTCTCGGACAGAAGCAGATTTTACGCCCGGAAGTTTCCGCATCAAAGGTGATACTGTCGAAATCTTTCCCAGTTATGCCGATGATGCCTTTCGAATTCACTTTTTTGGCGATGAAATTGAAGAAATTGAACGCTTTGATATCAAAAATGCCAGAGTCATCGAAAAGTTTGAAAAGCTCACAATTTATCCCGCCAACATGTTTGTAACTTCTCCTGATGTATTGCAAAATGCGATTTGGGAAATTCAGCAGGATTTAGTAAAACAAGTGGACTACTTCAAAGAAATCGGAAAACATTTAGAAGCGAAACGATTGGAAGAAAGAACCAATTTCGACCTTGAGATGATTCGTGAACTTGGCTACTGCTCAGGTATTGAAAATTACTCTCGTTATTTGGACGGCAGAAAACCGGGAACGCGACCTTTTTGCTTAATAGATTATTTTCCGAAAGATTACTTGATGGTTGTGGATGAAAGTCATGTAACCATTTCACAAGTTCACGCTATGTATGGGGGCGATCGGAGTAGAAAGGAAAACTTAGTTGAATACGGATTCCGATTACCGGCAGCGATGGATAATCGTCCGTTGAAGTTTGAGGAATTCGAGGCAATGCAAAATCAAGTTATCTATGTTTCTGCAACGCCCGCTGATTACGAATTGCAAAAAACGGATGGCATCTATGTCGAACAAATTATTCGTCCAACAGGCTTAATCGATCCTATTATTGAAATTCGTCCCAGTCTCAATCAAATCGATGATCTCATCGAAGAAATTCAGCAAAGAGCAGAAATTGACGAACGGGTTTTAGTTACTACTTTAACCAAACGAATGGCGGAAGAATTGGCGAAATACCTAACTAAAGTGAGTATTCGTTGTCGGTATATGCATTCTGAAGTTGACACGCTAGAGCGCATCGAAATCATGCAAGATTTGCGAAAAGGCATTATCGATGTTTTGATTGGTGTCAATTTGCTTCGAGAAGGACTTGACTTGCCGGAAGTATCTCTTGTTGCTATTTTGGACGCCGATAAAGAAGGTTTCCTAAGAAGTCATCGATCGCTCACACAAACCATTGGTCGCGCTGCGAGAAACCTGAATGGAAAAGCCATCATGTATGCCGACAAGATAACGGCAAGCATGCAAAAAACGATTGATGAAACCAATTATCGTCGAGAAAAGCAAATCAATTTCAATGTATCGAATAATGTTGTTCCGATGGCGTTGAACAAGAAAATAGAAAGTGCTTTTACTAAAGTCCCGCTGATTGATGCAGAATTGGGCTACGTGCCTGCAGTTGCCGCTGAACCTGTTACGGAGTATTTATCAAAACAAGAAATCGATAAGCGCATACGCGAAAAACGAAAAGCCATGGAAAAAGCAGCCAAAGATTTAGACTTCATCCAAGCGGCAAGATTGCGTGATGAGATTAAGGATTTACAAGGAAAATTAGCATAAAAAAAGCGTACCTTTTGAGATACGCTTTGTTTTTGATTTGAATATACTTACGCAATTTCAATCAATCGTTTCGGCTTTGGTAATGCCTCTTCTTTCTTCGGAAGCGTCAATCGCAATACACCGTTTTCATAGGTCGCATTGATATTCTCAGTGTTTACGCTTTCCGGTAACGTAAATGATCTGCGGAAAGACGAATAATTAAATTCTCTTCTGGTATACTTTCCAGCATTGTCTTCTTCTTCTTTTTCACTTTGTGATTCCGAAGAGATCGACAAAACATTGTGGTCAATTTCTACATTAAAATCTTCTTTTTTCATTCCGGGAGCCGCCAATTCAATTGTAAAATTAGCGTCTGCTTCTTTGAGATTTACAGCTGGTAAATTACCCGTGAAGTGTTCTACGCCACCGAGCCAATCGGGTTTGAATAATTCATCAATAATCGATGGAAAACTAACATTGTTTTTTCTCTTAATAACATTCATGACTTTGTGATTTAAGTTAAACATTATAATTTTTGACTGCAGAATGACAAACAATATACCATCGCAAAAAAAATGTCAAATTGACTTTCCAGAGTAATCTGAAATGTCAAATTGACTTTTATCTAACTTCTCTTTCAAGATTCAACTGACTAATTTTCAGCGACATGAATGCCCATGAAAAATCAATTGAGTTGCTCTTGAAAAATTTCCAATAAATAATCTGGTGATATCATACCAGTGGGCGACAATTCCATCGCTTTCAAAACGCGCTTCATCGCAAA
>CANHBE010000025.1 GCA_947458575.1 Flavobacteriaceae bacterium
TAACTTCTTTCGGTCGCTATTTCAGAGAATTGAAACTAGATGAATTGCCGCAGTTTTTCAATGTACTCAAAGGCGATATGTCAATCGTTGGTCCAAGACCGGACGTCCCGGGATATTATGACTTGTTACAAGGCGAAAATCGAGAAATCCTTTCGCTCAAACCTGGTATAACTAGTGACGCATCCTTGAAGTATAAAAATGAAGACGAAATTTTACGCTGCCAAGAAAAACCAATCGAGTATAATGATCAGGTCATTTTTCCGGACAAAGTCAAAATGAATTTAGCGTATGTACGCAACAGAACTATTTTGGGTGATTTGAATATCATCATGAAGACCATATTCTCCTTTTTCAATAGGAATTAAGATAGGTTTGTAGGGTATGAAATACTATCTTTGAAAATCAAAAATCAAGTGCATAAAAGATGAATAAACCAAAAATTTGGCTTTCCTCACCGCATATGGGTGGTGGCGAGCTTAAGTATGTGCATGAAGCATTTGCTTCGAATTGGGTAGCTCCGTTAGGTCCGAATGTTTCCGGTTTTGAAGAAGACCTTGAGAGTTATATAGGTGAAAATAAAGCAGTGGGAGCACTGAGTTCCGGAACGGCAGCAATTCATCTTGCTTTGGTCTTGTTAGATGTGCGAGCAGGCGATGAAGTAATTTGTCAAAGTTTTACTTTTTCGGCTTCAGCCAACCCTATAGTGTATCAAGGAGCAGTTCCTATTTTCGTAGATAGTGAAAAAGATACCTGGAATATTTGTCCGATTGCTTTGGAAAAGGCAATCAAAGACAGAATAGCAAAAGGAAAGAAACCCAAAGCTATTATAGCAGTTCACTTATACGGAATGCCATTTAAAGTAGATGAAGTATTGGAAATTTCTCACAAATATGGAATTCCGGTAATTGAAGATAGTGCTGAAGCATTAGGAAGCACATACAAAGGGCGAAAATGTGGCACTTTTGGTCATTTTGGAGTGCTCTCTTTTAATGGCAACAAAATAATTACAACCTCAGGCGGTGGCGCTTTGGTTACACCATCAAAAGAACTAAAAGAAAAAGCAGTTTTTTTTGCGACGCAATCTCGTGATCAAGCTCCACATTATCAGCATTCGGAAATTGGCTATAACTATAGACTCAGTAATATCTGCGCTGGCATCGGTCGTGGTCAAATGGAAGTTCTTGATGACCATATAGCACAAAGACGAGCAATGCATGACTTCTACATTTCCTATTTCAAAGAAATTGAAGGAGTTACCGTGTTTAGTGAACCAGATTCCGATTACTATTCCAACCACTGGTTAACAGCAATTGTTGTTGATCCAACAAAAACGGGAAATAGAAATAGAGAAGATCTAAGAATTGCACTCGAAAAAGAGAATATTGAAAGTCGACCACTCTGGAAGCCCATGCATCTGCAACCCATTTTTTCTGACTGTCCCTATTACGGCGAAGAAAATGCAGAATTGCTCTTCAACAACGGACTGTGCTTGCCTTCAGGCTCAAATCTCCTTGAGGAAGATAAAAAAAGAATAAAGGAAGTTTTTGACACTTTTTTTAGTTAATTGAGAATGAAAAATTATTAGTTTATTATAAAATACTATTTTTATATAAATTTTCGAATGTATAAAGCTATTATGCGAGATTTAGATTGATGGGAAAACGATTTCCAAATATTGGCTATTTACCGAGGTGGATTATCTTTGCTATTGACGTATTTATTGTTCTGATCGCAAGTATCATTACATACTTTATCATCTATAATCTATCGAACTTGCGTTATAATCCGTTTGGAATGGTAACTCGCTATGGGTTGATCATATTGGTTAATGCAATTTTCTTTCTGATATATAGGACTTATGCAGGAATTATAAGACATTCCACATTTATTGATGGTGTAAAACTACTCGTTTCTACAACAACGTCTTATATCGCTTTATTAATAATCCATTACACTTGTCTGATCTTTTTCGATAAGGAGATTTTCGTAACTACGGGATTATTTATCAATTTTATCCTTTCATTCCTATTGTTGTTCTTGTTTCGAATTTCTGTAAAGTACATATTCGAAAAGTACTTGTATATTGAGGACAACAAGAAACTAGTGAATGCGGTTATTTACGGGTCGGATGCCAATGCCATTTCAGTAGCCAATGCCTTACGGACAGAAAAGCCGGGAAGATTCAGATTGAAGGGATTTATCGACAAATTCAATCAAAATAAAACCTCAAAGAGCATCTTGAATTTGCCAATTATTAATCAAAACAAAAAGATTTCGGTAATTCTCAGATCTCTCAAAGCAGAAGCACTCATTATTGCTGAGAAAAGTTTAACCAAAGAAGAAACAATCGCCATAGTAGAAGAGTGCTTGGAATTCAATTTTAAAGTGTTTACTGTGCCTCTCGTGGCTGACTGGGAAGATGAGAAACAGATTTCAAATAAGGTTAAGAACTTTGAAATTGAAGATTTGCTGGATCGAAAACCAATCGTCTTAGACATGAAAGCGATATCCAAGCAATTAAATGGCAAAACGATTTTGATTACCGGGGCTGCTGGATCTATTGGAAGCGAAATTACAAGACAAATCCTATCTTTTAAACCCGCAAAGATTATTATTTTAGATCAGGCGGAGACACCTTTGCATAGCTTAGGTTTGGAAATAAAGCCGATTAGTCAAGACGTAAAATTGAGATCTGTATTAGCTGATATACGAAACAAAAAAGTGCTCGAAGTGGTTTTTCAGAAATACAGACCGCAAGTTGTTTATCATGCAGCTGCATATAAGCATGTGCCCTTAATGGAAGAGAATCCCTCTCAAGCAGTATACACCAACGTGACAGGTACCAAAAATTTAGCGGATTTATCGGTGGAGTACGGCGTTGAGTCCTTTGTTATGGTATCCACTGACAAGGCTGTAAACCCGAGCAGTGTTATGGGTGCAAGTAAGCGAATTGCTGAAAAATACGTACAAACTTTAAGTCACAAAATAAATATTGAGGGTAAGGAAGGAACCAAATTTATCACTACGCGCTTTGGAAATGTTCTTGGTTCAAATGGTTCTATTGTACCATTATTTTCGAAACAGATCATGGAAGGCGGACCAATAACCATTACCCATCCTGACATTATCCGATACTTTATGACTATTCCCGAAGCGTGCCAGCTTGTCTTGGAAGCCGGTGCTATGGGAAAAGGTGGTGAGATCTTTATTTTTGATATGGGTCAACCTGTTAAAATTCTTGATTTGGCGCAGAAGATGATTCGCTTAGCCGGATTTGTTCCGTACAAGGATATTGATATTAAAATCATCGGTCTCCGTCCCGGGGAGAAATTGTACGAAGAATTGCTAAATGACTCATCTAAGACTTTGCCAACTCATAACGAGAAAATTATGATTGCACAAGAAATTGAAGAGGATTTCGAATGCATTGGAGCAGCTACAACTGCGCTGATTAATGAAATTGACAAAGTTTCAAATCAGGAAATCGTAACTGCAATGAAAAAAATTGTGCCGGAATTCAAGAGTATGAACTCGATTTTCGAGACTTTGGACGTGTAATTGAAGCCCGATAATTTTTTTTGATTCTGAATTTCAACCTGAAAAACTATATTTGCACCACTCAATATTTCATTATGAAGATTTTACCTAAGAGTTTCTTTATCTATTTATTTACTTTTATCTTTCTTTCTTCTTGTGTATCAAGAAAGAAGCTGGTTTACGTTCAAGACATCGAAAACAAGAAAAGTTATGAGTCAGCCGTCCGGTACGAACCTACCTTGCAACCTGATGATTTGTTGAATATTATTGTGAGTGCAGAGAACCCTGAAGTTACTATTCCGTTCAATTTACCACAAATACAAGGTAATTATCAATTGAATGAAAATCAAAACAACATCAAAACATATTTGATCGATAACGATGGCTTTATTCAATATCCAGTGATCGGCAAAGTTAAATTGGGCGGACTGACAAGATCTGAAGCCATCGCATTGTTGGTTGACAAGATTTCGTTCTACATCAAGAATCCGAGTGTTAATATGAGAATCTTAAATTTTAAGATTTCAATTTTGGGCCAAGTAGCTCGTCCCGGTTCCTATACGATCCAAAGCGAAAGAGTTAATTTTCTGGAAGCGCTCAGCTTAGCCGGTGATTTGGCCCTGAATGGCAAACGAAGTAATGTACTGGTCATTCACGAAGAGGAAGGTAAGAAAACATACAATCGGATCGATTTGACAAAAGCAGACATACTTAGTCTAGAAAATTATTATTTGTCGCAAAATGACATTATTTATGTCGAGCCAAACAAAAATGCCATCAATAGTTCAGCAGTTTGACAGAATACAACAATTTATATTACAGGTCTAACCGCTTTATTTACGCTCATCTTATTGCTTAGATAAGTCAAAAATTAAAAAGTAACAATGGAAGAAAATCCTTCAAATTTTAACGAGAAGCAAGAAGATTTATTCGACTTTCATGAGTTGATTGAAAGATACGTAGCACAATGGAAATGGTTCGCTTTTGGGATCTTCGTTTGTCTTGTCATAGCAGCTTTGTATCTTCGTTATGCTGTTCCGATATACAATGCTACTGCTACAATACTTGTTCGAGATGAGAAAAAAGGTGGCGTCCAATCACAGTTAAGCGCATTTTCTGACCTAGGCTTAATGGCAGGAGTGAAAAGCAATGTCGACAATGAAATTGAAGTTATCCGTTCCCGCAGAATTATCGGAGGAGCCGTTAAGAAACTAGGTTTTAATATTTCTTACACTTCTATCGGTCGTGTTAAGACAATCGAACAATACGAAAAGAAACCTGTTGAATTTTCATTTTATGATACGAGTGATGACTTTTTCGACAAGAGAAAAAGTTTTGTTTTAAATTTCATCAACGATACTACTTTCGAGTTGATTGCAGATGAGGTAAATAATCTTGGAAAATTCAAATACGGTTCTATTATCAATTTGGATGATTCTAAACTAGTGGTCAGCAAGAATGCAAGTACTTATAATTCTTACTCCAAGGAATTTCCACTTGCTGTTCAAGTATACAGGATAGATGACTTGATTGACAGCTTCCGGGGAAGGCTCTCCGTAGTTTCTATCAGCAAAAACTCAAGCGTAGTGTCACTTTCCATCAGCGATCCTGTCAAACAAAAAGCCGAGGATTTTTTGAATGCTTTGATTTCTGTCTATAATGAAGATGCAATTTCTGATAAGAAGTTTATTTCGGAAAACACCCTCAATTTCATACAAGGGAGATTGAAAATCATCACCACAGAATTGGGAGATGTAGAAAAAGATGCTGAAGTTTTTAAGAAATCTAATCAAGTTACAGATATTACCACCCAAGCAGGAATTTATCTCAATAACTCTGTCGATTTTAGTAAAAGTCTAATTGAGACGGAAACGCAGATTAAAGTAGTTTTGGACATGATTAACTTCGTGAAATCCAAAGGAAAGTGGGACCTTGTTCCAAATAATTTGATTTCAAATGCGGATGGTAAGGATGTCGCTAATTTTATTTCAGATTACAATGAGCTTGTAATTCAAAGAAACAGAATTGTAAAGGACGGTACCAAAAACAACTCAATTGTTATAAATCTCGAACAGAAGATTGAGGATCTTAATTTGAATATTGCCACCAGCCTGCAACGAACCTTGTCTGCTCTTAAAATTCGCAAAGCAAATCTGGATAGACAAGAGGATATTATACAAGGACGAATATCAAAATTGCCAACGCAAGAGCGTGAATTCAGAATCTTAGCCAGACAACAACAAATAAAGGAATCATTGTACCTTTATCTGCTACAAAAACGCGAAGAAACTGCAATTTCACTGGCGGTGACCGAGCCAATTTCTAAAATCGTCGATCAAGCTTTTTCATCTGATTATCCGGTATCACCACGCCCTAATATTGTGTATTTGATCGCAATTATGTTCGGAATGCTGATTCCTTTCTCAATCATCTATCTCCATCATCTTTTCGATAACAAGATTAAGAGCAGACAAGACTTGGAAGGCAAATTATCTGCACCTTATCTTGGTGATATCCCAAGTTCAGATAGTCACGAGGAAATCATGAACACCAATAGTAAATCTAGTTCTGCGGAAGCCATCAGAATTGTCAGAACCAATTTGGAATTCTTAACGACCAAGATTCCTGACGGACAATGCAAGACGATTTTTGTGACATCAACCATTCCCAAAGAAGGTAAAACTTTTGTCGCGATAAATTTGGCCAGCACCATAGCATTATCAGGTAAGAAAGTACTTTTGATAGGTCTTGATATTAGGAATCCGAAGATTGATCGATATGTACAATTGCCTTCGCAGGGATTAACTAATTATCTCTCTAAAGCTGCAGATGATATCGAAAATTATATTGTTAAGTTTGATAATTTCGAAAGTTTCTATGTATTGCCTTCGGGTATTGTACCACCAAACCCGGTAGACCTTTTGATGAATGGCAAAATTGACACGATGTTTGAGAAGCTCAAAGAAGAGTATGACTATATTATCGTGGATACCGCTCCGGTTAGTTTAGTAACAGATACTTTATTGGTTGCTAAAAATGCTGATATTTTCATTTATGTCATTCGTGCAAACTATATCGATAAGCGACTAATTAAGTTTATCGAATCCTTCTATCGCCAAAAACGCCTGCCAAATATGGCCGTTTTGCTGAATGATACAGAATGGAGAAAACCATATACATACGGATATGGTGCTTATGGTTATGGATACGGTTATGGATATGGCTATATTCAAGATGAAGAATCCAGCAAAAAACCGTGGTATAAGTGGTTCAAAAACTAGTTAGAAATCAAAGTATTTATTATTTGCAATTGCCGATTTGAGTGCTTTGATATCCTTGATGAGCACTTTATTCGAGAAAGAAAGTATATGCTTTTGATGATGAATGTCTGAGCCAACGAAGTCGATTAATCCTTTTTTGAGAAGCAAATCGCACGATTTAGTTACTTCATGACCGTAGTAACCGACAGTTGACAAGAGATTAAGTTGAAGCAAACAACCTGCGTTTTTTAGCTTCTGCAATTCACCGAAATTAGAATAGTAAAAAGGATAACGCTCCGGATGTGCTAAAACCGGACGATAGCCGGCAATTTGAAGTTCAAAGAGAATATCATAGAGTTGAATCGGCGGATTGATATAAGAAAGTTCAACCAAAACCAGATTTTCTTTTAATGTTGCTAAAGGTCCATTCTGAACTATTTTACTAAAATAAGAATCAATCATGTATTCAGCTGCAGCTCGAAAAGAAAGTTCGTGCGGTAAGTGGGGAAGCGTTTCAGTAAACTTCTCTTCTATTTTTTCCTTAGTATTGTCCCAAACAGAAGTATAAATATGAGGCGTCGTGATGCATTTGGCAAATCCGATCTGTCTCATTTCTTGAACCAATGACAACGTGTCGTCAAGCGTAACGGCACCATCATCAATACCCGGAAGCAAATGACTGTGTATATCAATGAAGTCGTCGGGAATCAGACCTCTTAATACAGGTCGACTTTTCAAGAAGTGAAACATTTCTAAGTATTGTAAAGGTCTTACGCCCACAAATATAGTCAGATTTTATAATATTTGAGCTGTTAGATTGTACAACTTTAAACCCAAAACCAACAAAACATTGATAAGTAAATATCTATATTTGCCACTCAAAAAAGCGTTTCATCGATTTTCTAATAGAGAGCAACTATTTTGTCCCTTGTCAATTTAAAATAGAAAGTTTTAAGAATGAAAGACACAATACAATCTGAAGATTGGAATCTCATCATTAAAGGTCATACTTCATTGTTTGACGTAAAATTTGATGATATATGGCGATATCGGGATTTATTGTGGATGTTTGTCAAAAGAGATTTTGTCAGTTTTTACAAGCAAACGGTGCTTGGTCCATTGTGGTTTTTTATTCAACCGTTGTTCACAACCCTGGTCTTCACCTTTATATTCGGGAACTTAGCTAAGATTAGTACCGATGGTCTGCCGCAACAATTATTTTACTTGTCCGGAATCACAGCGTGGAATTATTTCTCAGATTGTTTAACAAAAACAAGTACGGTTTTTAGAGACAATTCATCCATTTTTAGTAAAGTCTATTTCCCTCGATTGATCATGCCGCTGAGTATTGTTGTCAGCAATTTGGTTCGTTTTATAGTGCAGTTGATACTGCTGGTTATCATGATGATTTATTTTGGATTGCAAGGTGCAGATTTTCAAGTAACCTACGGTATTTTGTTTTTTCCATTACTGGTATTATTAATGGCGCTTTTGGGCTTGGGTATGGGATTGATTATTACTGCGATGACCACAAAATATAGGGACTTAGCATTCCTGGTTTCATTTGGTGTGCAATTGCTGATGTATGCTACAACCGTAATTTATCCGCTAAGCGCCGCACCCGAAAACTATAAGAAAATCATTGAACTTAATCCAATGACAGGTATCATCGAAGCATTTCGATTTGGATTCTTAGGACGTGGCGAATTCTCCGTATGGAGTATCAGCTACTCTGTTGTGATTACCCTTGTTGTTTTATTTTTGGGTGTGATTATTTTCAACAAAACAGAAAAAAATTTCGTAGACACCATCTAATGTCAGATATAGTTATTAAAGCTGAAAACGTGTCGAAAGCCTATCAAATCGGACAAATAGGTACGGGTACCATTTCGAGAGATTTAGAGCGCTTTTGGACAACTAAGATAAGAGGCAAGGAAGATCCGTTTCTTAAGATAGGCCAAACTAACGATAGAAGTATTTCAGGTACTTCCGACATAGTTTGGTCGCTGAAGGACATCAACTTTGAAATAAATGGTGGTGATGCCGTTGGAATTATTGGAAGAAATGGCGCCGGGAAAAGTACATTACTCAAATTACTATCCCGTGTCACAGGTCCAACTACAGGTGAAATAAAAGTGAAAGGACGAATTGCCAGTCTGCTTGAAGTTGGCACCGGTTTTCATCCTGAATTAACCGGAAGAGAGAATATCTATCTGAATGGCGCAATTCTAGGCATGCGCAAAAAAGAAATTACCAGAAAACTTGAGGAAATTGTAGATTTCTCCGGCGTTGAAAGATATGTTGATACACCGGTAAAGCGTTACAGTAGCGGTATGTATGTTCGCTTGGCTTTCGCGGTTGCAGCGCATTTAGAAAGCGAAATTCTAATTGTTGACGAAGTGCTAGCCGTTGGGGATGCTGAGTTTCAAAAGAAATGTCTCGGCAAGATGGGAGATATTAGTAAAGGCGAAGGAAGAACAGTTTTGTTTGTGAGCCACAATATGGCCGCCGTACAAACACTATGTAACAAAGGAATTTTGGTAGAAAACGGCATGATTGTTCACCAAGGTGTCATTAACGATACCATTTCAAGGTATTTACAAGGGAATTCATTTTCAGACGATCTGCTTAGCATTCGAGGTCGAAAGGGTAATGGAAAGGTAAAATTTAAAAGCGTTACAGTTTTTGGCACAAGCGAGAGTCAAAATCCAGTTTCCGGTGACCCACTCAATATTAATTTTCAATTGCAAAATTTGGAGCACATCAATGCCGAACGAATTAGAGTTGATATTCGAATTGAAGACGATTTCGGGCAACGTTATTCGTGGATTAGCTCTTCATTGGTTGATTTTCAAAATGACTTTATCCCACAAGGTATTCAAATTCGTTTTCCCAGAAACCACTTCAACCAAGGAATTTATTTTGCAACCATCTATATGACCGTAGATGGAGAAGTCGCTGATTTTATTGAAAGTGCTTTTCAGATCATTGTCGAATCAGGAGATTTCTTTCACAACGGAAAAATTGTTCCGGAACGACAAAGCAAAATATTAATGGATTTTGATTTTGTTTACAGTTAATAAAGTAAATATGAAGCAAGTAGTTGTCAATATCTTATTGCATTCTTACCACAAGATAATCCGGAGAAATTTTCTAAGAGTTTGGATCAAAAAGCTAATTGGAGAATCCAAGATAATCATTGACTATAAAGGCATTAGATTGTTCGCAGGAACTAGCTCAGCCATCGAATCTAATTTGATTTTCAATAGCTATAATGAAGCCTTTATTTTGGAATTGATTGGAAAATATGCTGAAAAAAACTACACTTTTGTAGACATCGGTGCCAATATTGGATTGCATTCATTGACAGCCGCGAAAGCAAACAAGGCCATTGATATCTTTTCTTTCGAACCTGAATCTACCAATTTCAAACACTTCGTTAATAATATGAGTTTGAATCCATTTTCGAATATCAGACCGTTTCATGTAGGATTGGGAAATTTTAATGGCGTATCTGAACTCAATATTAATGAAGGTTGGAATAAAGGAAAGCACTCTTTAAAAGTGAACTTTAACGAATCTTCAACGAAAATAAAAATACCTGTTGCAACGCTTGATTCATTTACTTCACTTATCGAAAAACAGCACGTGCTCATCAAAATCGATGTTGAAGGATTTGAAAAAGAGGTGATTCAAGGTGCAGAAAAGTTTTTTCAGAAAACTGTTAATTCTGTTCTGATTATTGAGTTGCTAACTGAAGTCAACGGGGAGATTAACTGTAAAGAAATTGTAGCAAATCTGTCAAACTTCGGATTTTCATCGATTTACAAGATTACCGGTGAAAAAACAATCAAGTTAGTGGCTGATTTCGACGGAAGTGCTGATTATATTTTTGTCAAAGGCAATGCAACTAAAGACAGTTTACTTTTTCAGTAATGCGAGTTGGTTTTAATCCTCATAAAGACCAACCACAAGAAGCTCCGGAGTTCAGCCATCAGGTCATTATTCCTGTTTTTATTCCGAACCATGAAGGCTATTTTAAGGATAGTTTGAAGATTTTTAAGCTATGTCTTTCGTCGCTTTTTGCCACGACGCATCCACGAACATTTATAACGATTGTCAACAATGGAAGCGATGCAGCTGTCGTAGCGTATCTAGATAAATTGTTGCAAGAAAGAAAGATTCATGAGCTCATTCACACAGACAATATTGGAAAACTAAACGCAATATTAAAAGGTCTAGCTGGCAACAATATAGAATTGGTTACAATAGCAGATAGTGATGTCTTATTTCTTTCTAATTGGCAGCAAGAAACAGACAAAGTATTTAGAGCAATTCCTAAAGCAGGTGTAGTTGGTATTGTGCCGCAATATTCCACGCATATGACACGTTGCGAGAATATTTTGTTGAATAAGTTGTTTGATAAAAACTTAAAATTCCTACCCGTAAAAAATCCAAAAGCATTAGAAAATTTCTACAAAAGTGTGGGTTGGAAGGAATTTGTTCCCAACTTTCACAAATTGGCTTTGGGGTATGAAGCTACTAACGGTTTGAAAGTATATCTAGGTTCCGGCCATTTCGTAGCCACTTACAAAAAAGACATGTTTGATGAAATTGTTACTTATATCGGCTATAAGATGGGCGGATTAAGTGAAGATTTCTTAGATGAAGCACCACTGCGAAAAGATTATTGGCGTTTAACCACTTATGATAATTTTGCCTATCACATGGGTAATGTTTTCGAAGACTGGATGGGCGAAATTATATTTGATAACGACACTACTTATTCATTTGGCTCCAATTTCCAAACCTTCAAAAAGATCAGCAGTGTTTCCTTTTTTTTCAAAACCAAAATCCTGAAAAAGGTTTACAAAAGTAGAAAGGTCCGTATGTTGTTTTTTTGGTACAAGGGACTGCCAAAAGAGATGATTCGCACGTTTTAGTTATTTTTATGTTACCGGAAGCCAAGAAATTTACCATTCTCATTACTACAAAAAATAGGTTAGACGACTTGTCGTTTACATTGACAAAAATTCAACATCTATTACAAGACAAACGCATTGCTTGCGTCATTTGTGATGACGGATCAACCGATGGCACTTCAGAGTTTATCAAAGCGAATTATCCATCTATTTATTTGATTCGAAATGACAAAAGCAAAGGATTAATCTACAGCAGAAACAAACTTTTGCATTTGACTAAAACTGAATTTGCTATTTCAATCGATGATGATTTGCATTTTATCACAGAGAACCCGCTCGAATTAATAGAGCAGTATTTTGAACAACATCCCAAATGCGGACTTGTCGGATTTAGAATTTTTTGGAGTACATCACAACCTTCATCCGTCGAAACGAAACAGCAGCCACACCGTGTGAAAAGTTTTCCCGGAGGCGCGAATGTCTGGCGAATGAGTGCTTGGCGTCAAATTCCGGATTACCCGCATTGGTTCATCTTTCACGGTGAAGAAGATTTTGCCTCTTACGAATTGTTTAAGAAGAATATAGAGGTTCATTACTTGCCCTCAGTCTTGGTTCACCATCGTGTCGATCTGAAATCCAGAAAAAAGGACCGAGACTATATGATTCGTCTAAAGCGTTCTCTTCGAGCGGGTTGGTATCTTTTTTTTCTCTTTTATCCTTTAGTGAAAATTCCGAGATTGATGGTTTACACGATTTGGATTCAAATAAAATTGAAGGTTATGAAAGGCGATTTCAAAGCGTTGCAAGCTATAGTCTTAGCGCTGTTCGATTTGATTTTTTCATTTCCTAAAATTTTAAAGTACAGTAACAGATTGACCATAAAAGAATATAATGACTTCCAAAAATTAGAGGAGGTCAAGTTGTATTGGAAGCCTGAAAATTAACCAATTACAACCTTAGATTCAGCACATATTTTGGACAGAAAAGTGAGTGAAGTATTTCAATTTCGCAAAAGTAAAATGGTTTCGATTGAATCTTCATAAATGCAATTTTTGTCCATCGATTTACTGCCGCAATGTTTGATGTAACAACAAAATATCCTTACATTGCCCCCTTGAAATGAGCGATTCAAGCCTAAAAAAACAATTAGTACTGACGTACAAATTTCACCAGAAATACAGCATATTTATACAAAATGAACGTATTAATTATAGGTAGCGGGTCGATTGGAACAAGACATTTGAAGAACACGCTACAACTGTATCCTGAATGTAAAATCACATTAGTTAGCAGAAGCAGAAAATCAATCGATTTTGATCGGGTTGGAGTCGTTTCAACTGCGCTCGAGGCTTGTCGCCTAAACCAACTTTTTGACGCAGCAATTGTAGCCACACCCACGTCTTTGCATGTTGAGAACACTATAGAATTGATTCAGCTTGGTATCAAGAAAATATACGTTGAGAAACCGATTTCTCATAACTTGGAGTCAATAGACACCCTCATTTCTGTAGCAAAGGAAAACCATGTTCAAGTATTTGTTGGCTTTGATATGCGTTTTGATCCTGGCTTAAACAAAGTAAAGGAACTACTGAGCAGCAAAACGATCGGAGATTTGGTCAGTGTTCAAGCTGAGGTCGGTCAATATTTACCTGATTGGCGCCCAGACACAAATTACAAAGAAGGTATGAGCGCCAAAGTTGCTTTGGGCGGTGGCGTCATGCTCGACCTTATTCACGAGTTTGATTACTTGACTTGGCTGTTAGGACCATACAAAAGAATAGTTGGTTTCCACAAAACCATAGCTGCCTTAGATATAGAAACTGAGGGAATTTCTGTCAATTTGTTTGAAAGTGAGTCAGGGGTTTTAGGTCAACTCTCTCTTGATTACATTCAGAAAAATTTGAGTAGAAAATCGAAATTTATCGGTGAATTCGGAAATATTGAATGGAACTATGTAACTTCCGAAGTGAAGTGGAAAACGAGGGAAGAAACGAACTGGAACCATTTTCATTACGCAGATTTTGACAGAAACGATCGTTTTCTGGAAATATTTAAAGCGTTTTATATCGCAACAGAATCCAATATCGATAGTCGTTTAACTTCTCTTGAGGATTCATTAATCTCATTAAAGGCGGTGCTTAATGCCAAAGCAAGCGATAAACTAATCCAAAATAATTCATGATACTTTGCTCCATTTGTATACGCGGCGGTTCTAAAGGTGTTCCGAAAAAGAACATTCGGATGGTCAATGGGAATCCGTTACTATTTTACACAATCGATTGCGCCAAGAAAGCAACTGGATTGGACGATTTGGTAGTTTCTTCTGACAGCGATGAAATGCTCGAAATAGCGCAACAATTGGGTATTGAAAAAGTCATAAAGCGACCTGATTATTTAGCATCAGATACAGCGTCAAAATGGGATGTATTCATTCATTTGGTGGAGGAATATGAGGCGCAAACCAGGAAAACCGTTGAGTATCTAGTCGATTTAGATGTTACCGTTCCGTTAAGAAAACCGGAGCATATTGAAGGTGCTATCCAAATGATGCTTGACAACGATACGGACGTTGTCATTACCGGCTACGAACCAGAACGAAATCCGTATTTCAATATGATGGAGCTGACCGACGGGAAATATGCTACAATGGTGAAGAAAACAGAAAAGCCCATCGTTCGCAGACAAGATGCTCCTATCGTTTACAGTTTAACTCCGGCAGTATATGTGGTCAAGAAATCCGCGCTCTATCAATTCAAACATTGGTCGGAAGCGCGTTGTATGATTTATGAAATACCACGGCAAAATGCAGTCGATATTGATACGGAATTTGATTTGAAATTGGTTGAATTCTTAATGCAAAACAACAATACTAATGAATAACTTATTTGATTTAAGTGGACGAATAGCACTAATTACAGGTGGAGCCGGCCTATTAGCGTCAGAGCATGCTATCGCTTTAGCGTCATATGGTGCAAAAGTGATTATTAGTGATTTGAATGTCGAAGCTTGTCGCGAAAAAGCGAAAGAACTCGAAAAGGAGAATGTCTCTGTTGAGGTAATGCAATTAGATGTTACCGCTAAAGAAAATTGGATATCAGTAACCGAGGCAATCATTCAAAAATACGGTAAGATTGATATTTTGATTAATAATGCCGGATTCACCAATCAAAGCAAAACAGCTGCTTTTGATCGCTCTTTTGAAAATTTTCCGCTTGATGATTGGAATGCCATTATGAATGTGAATCTAACCGGAACTTTTCTCGGGTGCCAGGTGGTCGGGGTCGAAATGCTAAAACAAGGAAAAGGCAGTATCATCAATATTGCTTCTTTATATGGTGTGGTAAGTCCGAATCACAAAATGTATCCCGGAACAGGAATTTCACAACCGGTAGCTTATAGCGTAAGCAAACACGGAGTTGTTTCGCTTACAAAATATCTCGCAACCTTATGGGCTGAAAAAGGAATTCGAGTGAATAGTCTAACACCCGGCGGTATTTGGAACGGACATGAAGGTTTGTTTTTAGAACGATTTAAAAATCTGAATCCAATAGGAAGAATGAGCGACAAATCAGAACTTCGAGGCGGAATAGTTTTTTTGGCTAGCGACGCTAGTAGTCACGTGGTTGGACATAATTTAATAATTGATGGCGGGTGGACTGCCTGGTAATAAATAACAAAATGAATCCCTTTATAGAAATTGCAGGACGAAAAATTGGACCTGATTATCCGCCTCTGGTAATCGCTGAAATTGGAATCAACCATGAGGGCTCGTTGCAAGTTGCCAAAGAGATGGTCGATGCCGCACAGCGCGCTGGTGTTGAAATAGTGAAGCACCAAACGCATATCGTTGAAGATGAAATGAGTGGCGCTGCCAAGAAAGTAATTCCCGGTAATGCCGATGTATCGATCTATGAAATTATGGAGCGTTGCTCTTTAAATGAAGAAGATGAATTAGAACTTAAGAACTATGTCGAAAGTAAAGGAATGATTTTTATTTCAACACCATTTTCTCGTGCAGCTGCCAACAGATTAAAGAAATTTGATATTCCTGCCTATAAAATAGGTTCAGGTGAATGCAATAACTACCCGCTTTTAGAGCATATATGTTCATTTGGAAAGCCCGTTATTTTAAGTACGGGTATGAATACCATTGAAAGCGTGAGAAAAGCGGTTGCCATTTTTGACAAGCACAATATTCCCGTGGCCTTATTGCACACTACCAATCTTTATCCGACACCTGTTCATTTGGTTCGATTTGGAGCAATGATGCAGTTGCATGAAGCGTTTCCGGATAAAGTTTTTGGTTTGTCTGATCACACCCTAAATAACACAGCATGTCTGGGAGCAGTAGCACTCGGCGGAAGTATTTTGGAACGCCATTTTACCGATCATATGCAGCGAACCGGTCCCGATATTATTTGCAGCATGGATGAAAAAGCCTGTGTTGATTTAATTGCGTCTTCTAAGGAAATGTGGCAAATGCGAGGCGGTGTAAAAGAACCGGCAGCTGAAGAACAAGTCACTATTGATTTTGCTTTTGCAACAGTTTGTAGCATTGCAACCATAAAAAAAGGAGAAGTTTTCACAAAGGAAAATATTTGGGTAAAGCGACCCGGTACCGGTAAGATTCTAGCGGAACATTTTGAGAGTTTGTTGGGGAAAAGTGCAACAAGAGATATACAAGTAGACGAACAATTAACATTTGATGATATACAGCATGGATAAATTATATGATTTAAGTAAGCGATTTGAATACGAAAACGGGTTTTACGCCACAGCAGATCCATCTAGATTTAGTAAGTTTATTACGCATTTGGAATTGTTTAATCAAACTTCCACGGTTCGAGGTGAAATTCTCGAGTTCGGTATCTTTAAGGGTAATTCGTTTTTCCGTTGGATTAAATTCAGAGATTTACTCGAACACACATCAAGTCGGAAAGTAATTGGTTTTGATATTTTTGGTGATTTTCCTGAAGCAAAATTCGAGGCAGACAAAAAAAGGCGTGATGACTTTGTGGAAGAAACCAACGGAGGAAAAAGTATTTCTTTGGAAGAAATGCAAGAACTTCTCGACAAGCAATCACTCTCTAAAAATGTTGAATTGATCAAAGGAGATATACTCGTCACGTTGAAAGATTATTTAATCAAGAATCCACATTTAAAAATTTCCTTGCTTCACATTGATGTCGATTTATACGAGCCGGTGAAAGAGATTTTAGAACAATTATACGATCGCGTATCGACCGGAGGAATCATCATTTTGGATGATTATGGCACGTTTGCCGGAACAAATAAAGCCGTCGACGATTTTTTCAAAAATAAAGCTGAAGTACAGAAACTGCCGTTTTCAAATACTATTTCTTTCATCGTCAAATAAATGAATAAAGTCTTATTCTTAACCGGAACCAGAGCCGATTTCGGAAAGGTAAAATCGTTAATTCATATATTGGAATCACATCCGGATTTTGAAGCATTTGTTTTTGTTACCGGAATGCATCTTCAACGGGAATACGGATTTACACTGCTGGAGATTGAGCGCTGTAATTTTAAGAATTTATACACGTTCCCGAATCACACCCATGAAACCACCATGGATTTAACGCTGGCAAAGACTATTGAAGGATTGTCTAGTTATGTCAAGGAAATTGAGCCGGATTTGATTGTTGTTCACGGTGATCGCGTTGAAACTTTAGCCGGTGCCATTGTGGGGTCACTAAACAATATTCTGGTTGCTCACGTAGAAGGTGGAGAATTATCCGGCACAGTTGATGAATTAATCCGTCATAGCGTCAGCAAACTCAGTCATATTCATTTTGTATCTAATCAAGAGGCGGAGCGCAGATTGCTTCAAATGGGCGAAATCAAATCATCAATTTTCACGATTGGCTCTCCGGATATCGATATCATGTTTTCGGATGA
>CANHBE010000026.1 GCA_947458575.1 Flavobacteriaceae bacterium
ATCAAATTGCCACCGGAACCACTGCTGAAATAATTGAATTTCTGAAGCAAAATGACATCAAATTTTATTGCGCTACATTGCAAAACTCGAACGCCTATTACGAAGAGAATTTCACTGAACCAACAGCTATAGTTGTTGGCACCGAAGCCACAGGATTGTCGCAAGAATGGAGAGATCATGCCACTAAAAATATCTATATTCCCATGGAAGGAATCATCGATTCTATGAATGTTTCTGTCGCTGCTGCAATTTTGATTTTTGAAGCAAAACGACAACGGAAATGTGCAAGGAAATAAGTTAGCAACTACTTTTTTGGAATGCGATACTCAACAGTTTGCGATCTGGCAAACGCATCTTGAAAAAACCTAGGAAGCTTAGCTTCAATTCGATAGGCTAACTGTCTGAATCGCTTCGTATTTACACCTCGTGGAAAAAGTCGATGAAACTTTTCGATACTTCCAATACAGTAGATACGGGTTTCCACAAAATACTTTTCTCCGATCTTTCTGTAACTCGCGGAAGAATTATCGCGTTCCGGATGAGGATCTGATTCCTTCCATGCTTTGAATTTCTTTTTCTGGAGCGAAGATGGACGATCTCGCAACGGAATCAAAAATCGAATCTTATCAAGAAATTTGCTATTGACCGCCGGCTCAAAATAGCGAACTACACCATCTTTCTTAAGAATAGATACTATTTTCTCAGTATAGAGAATCTCTTGTTCTGGCGTAAGATGATGAACAAAAGCCTTCCCTACAACGTAATCAAAAAAATCTTCCGGAATATCAGCCTCGAGAAAATCTCCAAAAATAAACTGAAGCGGTTTCTCAAAATCATAATTTTGATTTAACTTCTCAATAATTGCTCCACTGGCCTGCGCGATATCAAGAGCATAAACTTCAGCGCCCAAATAACTCATGATAGCAGCGTTCTCACAATCACCGCATCCCAACTCGAGAACTCTTTTTCCCTTTAGATCTTTGTCAAAATCATTACGATAGAAACCCACCCAACTAGTATGCGTAATCTTCGCATTATTAAAAAACTTGTCAAAATTATTCAGGTTATTGATGATTCCATCAATATCTACCTTCCCATAATATTCTTCATATAACTGTCTGTTTTTTTGACTGTTAATTTGTTCCTCGTTGATTTTCATCCTTAGTAGGTTTTGAACAGCAAACCTAAGGAATTAAATAGAAAATCTGAAAAAATTAATCTCGGAAATGAAATATTAATTTGTTTTTTGTGATTCTCAATTCTTCTTTCTATTTTTAGAAATTGAACCTAGCTTGTTATGACTGACATCGACATAGAAAAAGAAAACAAAGCAATCGCCAAAGAGTACAAAGAGCTACTTCGTATTAGTTATCAGAAGCTAAGCGCAGAAGATAAAAAGTTGATTCGCAAGGCCTTTGATCTTTCAGTGGAAGCTCATCAGAACCAGAGACGAAAATCCGGCGAAGCTTACGTTTTTCACCCTATCGCTGTTGCGAAAATCGTGGCTTCAGAAATCGGATTGGGTGCAACCGGTATTGCGGCAGCATTAATGCACGATGTTGTTGAAGATACCGATATTACCGTGGCAGATATTGAAAGGATGTTCAATCCCAAAGTAGCACAACTGGTGGAAGGACTCACCAAAATTTCTCAGGTGCAAAAAGACCTCAACGTTTCTATGCAGGCCGAGAATTTCAGAAAGATGCTTCTTACCCTCAATGACGATGTCCGCGTTATTTTGATAAAGCTTGCAGATCGGTTACACAATATGCAAACCATGGAATCGATGCCGGAGCACAAGCAAGTTAAAATTGCCTCGGAAACCTTGTACATCTACGCTCCCTTGGCGCATCGCTTGGGGTTGTATAACATTAAGACGCAATTGGAGGATCTTGGACTTAAATACACGGAACCGAAAGTGTATAATGCTATTGTCAGTAAAATCAAAGAAACGAAAGAAGAACAAGATGCTTACATCAAAATGATTTCCGATGTATTACAAAAATCTTTAGATGAAGAAAAAGTCGAATATGTCATCAAAGGCAGACCAAAATCAATTTATTCGATTAGACGGAAAATGAAAGCGCAAAATGTAAGTTTCGACGAAGTTTACGATAAGTTTGCCTTACGCATAGTCTACAAATCAAATCTCCACGACGAAAAATTCATCGCCTGGAAAATCTATTCCATCGTCACAGATCACTATCGCCCTAGTCCAAGTCGACTTCGCGATTGGATTTCCTCTCCAAAATCAACAGGGTACGAAGCCTTACACATCACTGTGATGGGACCAAAAGGACGTTGGGTTGAAATTCAAGTTCGCAGCGAAAGAATGGATGAAATCGCAGAAAAAGGATACGCTGCCCATTATAAATACAAACAAGGAGCAACAGAAGAAAGTGGTCTGGATGTCTGGCTCAATTTGCTGAAAGAAGCTCTGGAAAACTCAGAAACCAACGCAGTAGATTTTGTCGAAGACTTCAAAATGAATTTATATGCCAAGGAAATTTTTGTCTTCACGCCTAAAGGAGAAATAAAGTCGCTTCCAAAAGGCGCTACTTCACTAGATTTCGCCTTTAGTATTCACTCAGAAATTGGAATCAAAACTAGAGGAACGCGTGTAAATGGTAGATTAGTTCCCCTAAACACCGAACTCAAAAGCGGCGATCAAATCGAAGTAATTACCTCGCAAAATCAAAAACCCACATCCAGCTGGTTAGACTACGTCACCACTTCACGCGCGAAAACTAAAATTCGGAATGTACTCAACGAGAACACGAAGAAAATGGCTGAGGAAGGTAAAGAGTTGTTGACCAGAAAGCTAAAGCAACTCAAGATTACGCTAAACGAGCAAGTGGTCAACGAAATGGTCAATTTCTTCAAATTGAAAACCAGCTTAGATCTCTTCTATCGCGTTGGTATTGGTTCGATCGAAAACCAACAACTCAAAGATTTTGCTGCGCAGAAAAGCAATACTTTGATAAACTTTTTCAAAAGCAAAATCAAAAGAACACATACCACTGCCGATCCGGATATTCACAAACAAGTTATCAGCAGCAATTTTGATATGCTCGTGTTTGGTGCCGATCATGACCGGTTAGACTACAAATTAGCGTCCTGTTGCAATCCGATTCCCGGCGATGATGTATTCGGATTTGTGACCATCAATGAAGGAATCAAAGTGCACAAAAAAGATTGCCCCAATGCCATCAGTTTACAATCAAATTATGCCTACCGCATTATTCTAGCACGTTGGATCGATTCTACACAGCAAGAATTTAAAGCCGTTCTTCGTATCACCGGAATGGACACTTTAGGTTTGACCAACGAATTAACCAAGGTGATTTCAAACAACATGCATGTGAATATTCAAAGTATCTCCTTGAGTGGTGATGCCGGTATCTTCAACGGTCAGGTGACAGTAATCGTTCAGAACAATATTATTCTCAAAAAACTCATCGACAACATCAAAAAAATTGACGGCATAGACAAAGTCACGCGGGTCAATAAAAACTGAAAAGTCAATTGATAATAACCAATTAATAAGAGATGATTGGGGAGCCAAAATGTGTATAATTTCCCTCCATTGTTAATTATTAATTAATCAATTGTGAATTAAAAAATTTAACTTTGGCGCATGACATTAGTGACCTCCGACAACAGCAAAAATCAAGAGATTGTAAAGAATGTTTTTACCGTCTATTTGGAAAATAAAGGACATCGCAAAACGCCCGAGCGCTACGCAATTCTGCAAGAAATATACGATAGTGAAGAACATTTTGATATAGAAAACCTCTACATCAAAATGAAAAATAAAAACTACCGCGTCAGCCGAGCTACGCTATACAATACGATTGAGCTGCTACTCGATTGCGGATTGGTTCGCAAGCACCAATTTGGACAGAATCAAGCACATTACGAAAAGTCCTATTTTGACAAGCAACACGATCACATCATTATGACGGATACAGGCGAAGTGATGGAGTTTTGCGACCCTAGAATCCAAATGATCAAAAAAACAATCGAAGATATTTTTGATATAGAAATCACCAATCATTCGCTGTACCTGTATGGCAACAAAAAGAAAATTAATAATGAATAATGGGGCGTTGCGTTGGCTAGAACATGTACTTCCAATAGCAAATCCTCAATGGCCAACGCCGGGCTTTCGGCTGCACGCGGTGCTTGCCTCTATCCCTAACGCATAAAATTCCAATAATGAAATTCTAAATTCCAAAACAAAATACCCACAACTTACAACACACAACTAAAAAAAATGGCCGTAGATTTATTACTCGGATTACAATGGGGAGATGAAGGTAAAGGAAAAATTGTAGATGTTCTCACCTCTCAATATGATATCATAGCGCGTTTTCAAGGTGGTCCTAATGCCGGACATACGCTTGAGTTTGACGGAATCAAACATGTGTTACGCACTATTCCATCAGGTATATTTCACAAGAATTCTATTAACATCATCGGAAATGGCGTCGTAATCGACCCAGTCGTGTTCAAAAGCGAATTAGATGGTTTGGCTAAATTCAATTTAGACATCAAGAACAAACTGATTCTCTCGAGAAAAGCACACCTCATTCTGCCTACCCATCGCCTGTTAGACGCGGCGTCAGAAGCTGCAAAAGGCAAAGCAAAAATCGGATCTACGCTCAAAGGCATCGGTCCAACCTATATGGACAAAACCGGACGAAACGGAATTCGATTGGGCGATATTGAACTTGCTGATTTCAAAGAGCGCTACCGTGCCTTGGCAGATAAGCATGAAGCAATGATCGCTTTTTATGACGTCAATATTCAGTATAATTTGCCTGAATTGGAGAAGGAGTTTTTTGAGGCAATCGAAGATTTAAAACAACTGAATTTTATAGATTCTGAAGAATATCTTCACCAAGCCCAACAAGCCGGCAAGTCTATTCTGTGTGAAGGCGCGCAAGGCTCTTTACTAGATGTAGATTTTGGAACTTATCCATTCGTAACCTCTTCAAACACAACTGCCGCGGGAGCTTGCACCGGTCTCGGAATCGCACCCAATAGAATAAAAGAAGTATACGGAATCTTTAAAGCCTACACAACACGTGTCGGTAGCGGTCCGTTTCCAACCGAGGATTTCGGCGAAGCTGGCGACATCATGGCAAAAGTTGGAAACGAATTTGGTTCAGTAACAGGAAGAAAAAGACGATGCGGTTGGTTAGATTTAGTAGCGTTGAAATACGCTGTTCAAATTAACGGCGTAACCCAATTAATGATGATGAAAGGCGATGTGCTGTCAGGATTCGAAACTTTGAAAGTCTGTACGGCTTATCAATACAAAGGGCAAACAATAACCCATTTACCTTACAATATTGAACCAGAGAATGTTACACCGATTTATACCGATTTTGATGGCTGGAATGCAGACCTAACAGGAATGAGTACGTATGAGGAATTACCTGTTGAACTCAAAAATTATATCGATTTTATCGAAAAAGAATTAAACGTTCCCATCAAGATTGTTTCTGTAGGACCTGATAGAACACAAACAATACACAAGTAACATTGAAAAAGCAACAAACAAAAGCCACTAAATTATTTAGTCAATTTTTTGAAAGTGAAAAAGCCGGTGGACTGATTTTGGTTTTTGTAACTATTGTTTCATTGGGTCTTGCCAATTCTACTTTTCAGTCGGAATACATCTCCTTTTGGCACCAACAACTAGGTTCCCATTCTCTCGTTGATTGGATTAACGACGGTTTGATGGCTATTTTCTTTTTACTGATTGGTTTAGAACTCGAGCGCGAAATATATATTGGCGAACTATCTAACATTAAGAATGCCGCACTCCCCATTTTCGGTGCTATCGGCGGTATGATCGTCCCTGCCGGAATTTATCTGCTTCTTAATTACGGTACGGTCACTCAATCCGGCGCAGGAATTCCGATGGCAACAGATATTGCCTTTGCGGTTGGCGTTCTGTCTTTGTTGGGAAGTCGTGTACCAACTTCACTGAAGATATTCCTCACCGCCCTAGCTGTAATTGATGATTTAGGCGCAATATTCGTAATCGCTATTTTCTATACAGAGAGCATTTCATTTTTTCATTTAGGCATCGCACTATCCATCTGGGGGCTACTCTTACTATGCAACAGATTGAAAGTTCGCAATTTGATTCCGTATCTAGTTGGAGGATTTGTAATGTGGTATTTTATGATGCAGACTGGTATTCACGCAACAATCACCGGAGTCTTAGTTGCTTTTGCGATTCCGTTCGGCAACGGCGATGAAAAATCTACCTCTTATATCTTACAAGAATTTCTACACAAACCGGTCGCATTTCTAATTCTTCCGCTTTTTGCACTTGCCAATACCTGTATCGCACTCGGAGATCACCTCCTAGATGGTTTAAGCCATTTAAATAGCATTGGAATTATGCTCGGATTGGTTATCGGAAAACCACTTGGTATCTATTTGCTTTCCTTTATAGCAACAGGTTTGGGACTTTGTGCCTTGCCAATCGACCTGAAATGGAAAAACATCATTGGTGCAGGATTTCTCGGTGGCATTGGCTTTACAATGTCAATCTTCATTACTCTTCTGGCTTTTGATGATCACGAAATCATTGATTATTCTAAGATTGCCATTTTGACTGCCTCTTTACTGGCAGGAACCATTGGATTTATATTTCTCAAATACAGTTTGAAAAAATAAAAAACCGCACTGTATAGTGCGGTTCTTGTTTTGCTAGTATAGTTTATTGTACACTAAAAATAAAAGACTCCGACGGCATAATAGCGACTTTAATGCTTCCTTGACCGTTCTTTACTATTAGTTTTGCGGCTACTTTTCCGTATAACTCCTCTTTCAAATCGTACGTTCCGTCTTTTAATTTCCAAGTACTGATGACATCAGCTGGTATAATAAGACTAAACTCACTCTCAGAAACCCATGAAAAATTAGCAACCACAATCAGCTTTTGCGTGTTAGACCAACGAATAAAAGAATAAATGCCTTCACGGTAACCATTGTCGCTTTTTACATTTGAGTCGGAAGTCGATCCACTTGCCTCTTGGTTTCCTTCTGTCATAGCAGGTGGATTTCGGTTTACCGTCTGAATTTCCTGAAACTTACCCATTAAAGCGGAGCTATTTATCGAGAAATTCAACAAACGAGAGTAAAAATCGCGTAAGGCTATTTCGGATTCTGTAAGCTTTCCACCATCAAAAAGTCCATCATTCATCCATCTTTGGTGATTTGGAACCCCAACATAATCAAAAATTGATGTCCTTGTCGGTTTCCCAAAGCCACCTTCTTCATTTCCTGCTTCACCAACTTCTTGACCGAAATAAATCATCGTTGGAGAAGAACTCAGCGTAGTCGATACCACCATTAAAGGCTTCCCTTTTTCCGGAGTTCCTGCAAAATCTTTACTAGCCAATCGTTGTTCGTCATGATTGTCTAAGAAATGTAACATGTGATGTTCAATATCGGCATACTTAGCTTGAATTTCAGAAATAGGATCCGGTAGCGCCTTACCTCGTATAACTTCCTTCAAATGATCGTATAAATCAACTTTGTCGTACAAATAATCCATTTTCCCTAGCTTGATATAATTGCGGTACTCATTCGGATTATAAACTTCCGCCAATAGAAAAGCATTAGGATTCTTCATTTTGATGGCTGAATTCATATAACTCCAAAACTCATAAGGCACCATCTCTGCCATATCATAGCGAAATCCATCAACTCCTTTAGCTGTCCAGTATAACGCAATATCTCTGAATTTTTTCCAAGAATTAGGAACGTCTTTGTTTTGCCAATAGGCAAAGTGTTCTTTGTAAGACTTATTTTCAAATCCAGTTGGTAATTGCGGGAAATCTTTTGAACCATCGGGTCGAACTCCGTAATTAATCTTGACCGTTTCATACCAGTCGTTAATATCTGGTTTTGCCAAGCGCGAGCCGTTACCGGTCCATTTAGCAGGATACTCTTTAAAATTACCGTCAGCTAGTGGATGGTTTTCTCCATTCAAAGGCTTGTATGAATCCGAAGTAGGTACTTCAAATGATTGTTCGGGTATATAATAAAAATCATTATTGCGATCGTATTCAACATTGACATTGTCATCTGCCCCAAAGTCTCTCACGCCTTTCGGATTTGATTTGCCTTCATACTTTCTGGCTATATGATTGGGCACAATATCGATCAATAATTTCAGTCCGTTCTTGTGCGTTCTCGCAATCAAAGCTTCAAACTCTTGAAGTCGATTTGCAGGATCAACTGCCAAATCTGGATTAACATTATAATAGTCTTTCACCGCATAAGGCGATCCTGCTCGTCCTTTCACGACGTCCGGGTCATCATTGGAAATACCGTATTTGGTATAATCATTTACTAAAGCGTGATGTGGCACTCCGGTATACCAAATATGGGTTACTCCAAGTTTTTTAATTTCTTGCAGTGCTTTATCCGTAAAGTCGTTAAACTTCCCCACACCATTTTTTTCGATGGTTCCCCATGGTGCATTGGTTGTATTCTTATTGCCAAACAGTCGCGTAAAAACTTGATAAACAACTACTTTTTTTTCCACAGGCACTTCGGTCTTTTTCGATACCGCCACGGTTTTCTTTACAGGCATGGTTTTGCTTTTTTTAACTTGAGCATTAGCAGTTATAGAAAATACAACCAATGCTGACAACACAATTTTTATCATTTTCATCTATTTTTTTGAGACAGGTTTACAAATATAAAAATTAGATTCACACTTCTTTCAATCTCATAAATAATTTGCAATTACCTTTTTCCTTGCGGGCTTTTTCATAAATTTGACGAAAATTATAGCTTTTGAAAAAAGTAATTTTGTCTTTCTATTGTTGCTTGCTTTTACTCGGGGTACAATCTGCTGTAGGTCAAGCCTCAAATAAGATCATCATTGAATATTCTGACTTTGCTGACGTGAATCAGATTGAGATTCCCGATGCTTTTTTACTGACGGGAAATGTGCGAATCATTCACGATGGCGTTCGTATGTTTTGCAACAAAGCCTACTATTTTCAAAAAGAAAATTATGTCAAAGCTTTTGGCGATGTCAGAATGATCCAAGGAGACACCTTGTTTCTGAACAGTAAATACGCCGAGTATAATGGCAATGTGAAAAAAGCTTTTGCAACAGGAAATGTGGTGATGCGATCACCCGAAATGTCTCTGACAACAGATACTTTGAATTTTGATCGAAATTCACAACAAGCCTCATACAAAACGTATGGAACAATCATCAACAAGGATAACACTTTAAAGAGCAAGTCGGGAACCTATTATGCTAATGAAAAGAAGTTTCAGTTTTTAACAGCAGTGACCATAACCAATCCCAAATATGTCGTAAAGTCGAATCATTTAGACTATTACAATAATTCCGGGCATTCTTATTTGTTCGGACCCTCAACAATTACGAGCAAGGAAAACTTTATTTATACAGAAAAGGGATTTTACGACAGTAAGAAAAATATTGGGCATTTCTTGCGCAAATCCTACATCAAATATAAAGATCGCTTGATTGAAGGAGACAGTTTGTTTTATAATCGAAATATTGAATTTGCGTCGGCAACAAACAATGTGAAAATTACAGACACAGTCAATAAAGGTCTCATAAAGGGTCACTATGCAGAGATCTTCAAAAAGAAAGACTCTATGTTTGTGACCCGTCGCGCAGTTGCAATAAATTTGGTAGATAAAGATTCTGTCTATATACACGGGAAAAAACTGATGATTACAGGTAAGCAAGGTCAAAGAATCATCAGAGCGTATAATAATGCTCGTATTTTTAAGAAAGATATGAGTGGAAAATGCGACTCTATTCACTCTAGCCAAACTACCAATATCACGCAACTCATTGGCAAACCTATTCTATGGAACTTTGAAAATCAAATGACCGGTGATGTCATGCATTTGATTGGGAACGATCAAACACAAAAACTCGATTCGCTGAAAGTACTAAACAATGCCTTTATTGTTTCCAAAGACACGCTCGGAACCGGCTACAATCAGGTTAAAGGACAAAATTTATACGGAAAATTCAGGGATAATAAACTCTACGAAGCTGACATCATTAAGAATACTGAAGTCATCTATTACATGCGAAATGATGCTAAAGAATTAATCGGCATTAATAAAAATGTGAGCAGTCGCATCAACATGACTTTGGATGGCAACCAAATTGACAGTATGACATTCTTTACCAATGTAGACGGCGACATTTACCCGGAAAAAGATCTACCCGAAAACGCACGACAACTGCGAGGTTTTGTTTGGCGTGGCCCAGAACGTCTGCTCAAGAAAGATGATGTTTTTCCCGAGGAAGAGAACGAAATGCATGACAAAATCATAAAGGCAAGCAAGGCTGAAATGGCAAAAGAAAATACCCCAATGAAAATCAGAAAAGAAACTTTGGATTATGACAAAAATAATCCAACTGACAAACCAATAATTAAATAAAATTCGCTTGCTAACTTTTCGTAAACCTTTGCGCACGTTGCGGTTAAAACAACAATCTTGAACCCTGAATTCCTAAAATACCAAGCCCAAACGTCTCCTTATCCTCTCGGTATGGAAGTATCACATGCGGTTGGTTGTTATATATATGACACAAACAATAAGAAATATTTAGATTTTGTTGCGGGTGTTTCCGCTTGTTCACTTGGCCATCAAAATCCAAGAGTCAATCAGGCGATCAAAGATCAATTAGATAAATACTCACATGTCATGGTATACGGCGAGTATTCGCAAAGTCCAGCAGTAGAATATTGCAAATTACTCGCTTCACTCCTACCCAAACCATTAGAAAAAACATACCTTGTCAATTCAGGGACTGAAGCTACTGAAGGCGCCTTAAAGTTGGCACGAAGAGTCACCGGCAGAAGTCAATTGATTTCCTGTTTCAATGCCTATCACGGCAATACCATGGGTTCAATGAGCGTCATGGGATTTGAAGAACGAAAACAAATATTCAGACCATTGATTCCGGATGTCGATTTTATCACTTTCAACAACGAAGACGATATTCAAAAAATCACCACTAAAACTGCCGGAATTATTCTGGAGAGTATTCAAGGTGGCGCTGGTTTTATTAAACCCCAAAATGATTTTCTCCTAAAAGTACGTCAGCGCTGTGATGAAGTTGGCGCATTGATGATTATTGACGAAATCCAACCCGGATTTGGTCGAACAGGCAAATTATTCGGATTCGAAAACTACAATGTGGTTCCGGATATCGTCATTCTTGGAAAAGGTATGGGCGGCGGGATGCCTGTTGGCGCTTTTACTGCCGCTGCCAAACACATGGATTTGTTGAGCGATAATCCAAAATTAGGACATATCACAACTTTTGGCGGACACCCTGTCATTGCGGCAGCATGTCTGGCTACTTTGCAAGAAATTACCGAAACTGACCTCATTCCGCAGACATTAGTCAAAGAAAAGCTATTCCGATCGCTTTTGGTACATCCTTTGATAACCGAAATCCGCGGAAAAGGATTGATGCTGGCTGCTATGACAGCGCATCCTGAAATCACGAATAAAGTGATTTTCAAATGCCAAGACAAAGGATTAATCTTGTTTTGGTTGCTCTTTGAAGGTAATGCGATTCGAATCACGCCACCACTCACCATTTCAGAAGATGAAATTCGAGAAGGCTGTGCGATTATTCTTCAATCGCTTGACGAAATTGCAAATGAAGGCTAGTTTTTAGGAGCAATTCCTGCTATCCGTTGCAATCTTTCGCTGCGAACACCGCAGCAAAAGGATTTCCTCTCCTATCAGGGCTATGACAGTAGATTTTAATAGAAATTTATTTGTTAATTAAATTGTTCACAACAATTACCGACTTTTCCCTCATCTAGTATAACCTTTCCTAATTTTAGTTAGGATAAATTAAAACCTACAGCTATGCAACTAAGCGAAGAAGAAGATGACTACAAACTATCCTTGTCCAAGTTCGAATCGATGCTAAAAACTAACAAAGTACTTTTTTTCGATTCGGAAGAATTCGAAGAAATAATCTTGCATTATCTCGATATGGGCAAAGCGTCATTAGCCAAGAAAGCTCTTAAGTTGGCTCTGGAACAACATCCAAAATCTACCGGACTAAAATTAGTTCAAGTCGAAATGCTCATCTACGAAGACAAACTCGATCTCGCAGAAAAGCTCCTCAATGATTTGTATGCTATCGAACCTCATAATGAAGAGATCTACATCCAAAAAGCCAGTATCTATTCTAAAAGAGATCAGCACGAAAAAGCGGTTGAAATTCTAAAGTCTGCGTTACAGTATACAGAGGATTATGCAGATGTGTACAATTTGATTGGAATGGAATACCTATTTATGGATAATCTCGAAATGGCCAAACAAAATTTCATTAAGTGTCTTGAAGAAGACACCGAAGATCAAACCGCACTCTATAATGTGGTTTACTGTTTCGAATTCCTTGACCAAAATGAAGAAGCTATTGCGTATTTGCATCAGTATATTAATAGCAATCCATACAGCGAAATTGCTTGGCACCAAATTGGTCGCTTAAGTTATGGACTCAAGAAATACGAAGAAGCACTCCAAGCATTCGAGTTTGCGACCTATATCGATGATGAATTTTTGGGAGCTTTTATGGAAAAAGCAAAAACTTTGGAGCGATTAAAACGCTACGAAGAAGCCATCGAAAGTTATAATCGTACCATTGAGTTAGATGACCCAACCTCATACGCTTTGTTGCGAATTGGAAAATGTTATGAAAAACTAGGTAATAAAGCGCTTGCCCTAAAATTCTTTAATAAAACCGTTCATGAAGATCCATTACTTGATAAAGGCTGGATCGCCATTACGGACTTTTATGTTCGTCAGAAAAATTTTCAAAAGGCCTTGTACTATGTCAATAAGGCTCTAGGCATAGACAACGAAAATCGCTTTTACTGGAAACGTTACGCAACGATTAATAAAGAATTGGGATTTTTTGAGGAAGCGGAACTCGGCTATAGAAAAGCTGTAGAATACGGTGATTATATGCTTGACACTTGGCTGTTCTGGGTAGATATACTTCAATTTCTAGGTGAATTCGAAACTGCCATTCAAACATTACTACAGGCATCTGAATATTTTCCGGAAGAATATGAAGTAGAATACCGATTAGCCGGACTATATCTCATGTTGCAAGACACCACTAAAGGTAAATTCCACTTAAGCAACGGCTTGCGCCTTAATTTTAAAAACAGGATGTTATTGGAACACTTGTTTCCAACTGTATGGGATATGAAACTCGTACAGAAAGCAATTGAAAAGCACGCTAAATAAAAGATTGAAATGAAAGTATACGGTTTGGTGGGAAAGGACATCGACTATTCTTTTTCCAAAAAGTACTTTGCCGAATACTTCAAAAAGTCAGGAATTGAGGATTGTGTTTATGAGAACTTTTCTATCAACGAAATAGATGGTTTCAAAGAGTTGTTAGAACGCAATCCAAGCATTGCCGGTTTGAATATTACCATTCCGTACAAAGAAGCTATAATTCCCTTCATTCACAAGCTATCTAAAAAAGCAGCAGCAATTGGTGCTGTCAACGTTATACGGTTTCAAAAAAACGGAAAAATTAAAGGTTATAACACAGATTGTTATGGATTCAAGAAGTCCATAAAACCCCTAATTCAAACCCATCATCGTAAAGCACTCATTCTTGGAACAGGTGGATCTTCAAAGGCTATCGTGTTCGCTCTTAATGAACTTGACATTGCTTGTACTTATGTCTCTAGAAATAAAAAAAGTGATTATCTGACTTATGAGGAACTGACAGCAAAGACATTTGAAGACTTTCAAATTATTGTAAACTGTACACCTTTGGGAACATTTCCCAAAGTTGACGAATGTCCTCCGGTACCATATCAGTACTTTTCAAACAAACACCTAGCATTCGATTTAGTCTATAACCCTCCTGAAACCTTATTTCTTCAGAAAGCCAAACAGCACGATGCAACCATCAAAAATGGCTGGGAAATGCTAATTTACCAAGCAAAAAAATCATGGCAAATCTGGCAGAAATAAAAAATGCAAACCAAAAAGTGGTTTGCATTTACTTTATGATGTAGCACTAGGACTACTTTTTGCGCATATCAATATACTTTGATTTATTTTCTTCTTTCCTTTCCAAGTAAACCTTGAACTGCTCTGGAGTAAGGACAGTTTTGATCTCAGCTTCTTTCTGCAACTCCAGAACTTCTAGTTTCTTTGCTTTCTCCTCTTTGGGTATGAATGATTTCCTAACATCTTTGACCAACATTGCATAACGCTTGATGATTTCCCGATAAGGAATTTGCTGATCTGCTCTCAACTGCAGTCGATCAACAGGAGCCTGAGCTGTTGTAACATCCTTACCATCAACATTTTTTGAATTGGTGATTTCCTGCGCAGTTGCGTTTTCAAATGTAAACAAGCACAACACAGAGATAACAAAACATAAAGTCAAATTTTTCATAACTGGTATTTCTTTGAGTGTTTGATTATTTAAAATTCGAAGTCAAAGATAAAAAGTTTTCAATAACAATCAAATCGGAACAAGCTAATGTAATGACACCACAAAAAGAGGGTTATGCAATCTAATTGCATAATTGCGCTATTTTCTTTGTATATTGAAGTGCCTTTATTATCTTTCGCACTCCAAATTTGGAAACTATTGTAGCAAACCCTAAACATTACAACAATGTTAGAAGAAAAGAATGATAACCTGCCGGAGACAAATAATGCGGCAGATGGAAAAAATGAAACTGCTTTACATGAAATACAAGATGCAGTTGTTGAATCAAATTTATCTGAAGTAGAACTCGAAGTAAGCAATCGTGAGAAAAATGACGAAGAGCTTCTATCTCATGCTGATGTGATAGAGGAATTAAATTCTGAAGTAACACAAGAAGAAAACGAAGACATACTCGAGAGCGAAGTGACTGCAGAAATAGAGCGTGTCGCGGTTGATAGTGCTACTACTGAAAATGAAGTTGAAACGACTGTTGAAGTAGATGAGGTTCCAATAGGAGAAATGGAAGATAACGAAACTTCTGAGCATCTATCTCAAGCAACAAGTGAGCAGCCTGTCGAAAGTACACCTGTTGAAGACGAAATTGTAGCCGCAATAACAGACGTAAATGCCGCTGAAAGTGAAGATGAGACAATTCGCCACGATATCCCGATGCAAGATTACGATAAGTTGTCAATGGAGGAATTGGTTGCGGAAATTGAATTGCTTACTGCCACTGAAAAAGTGATGGCTGTAAAAGATCATGTCGAAGAGCTTCGAAAATCTTTCTTTGACAAATACAATCACTTCATTGAAGAAAAAAGAAATGAATTCTATACAGAGAACCCTGATTCAACAGAAGATTTCCATTATCATTTTCCTCTAAAAACAAAGTTCGATCAAATTTATAATCAGTACCGCGATCGAAAAAGCAAGCACTTTAAGAGTATTGAATCAAACCTTAAAGCCAATCTGGAAGCGAGATTGGAAATCGTTGAAGAACTCAAAAATCTCATCAATCCACAGGAAAATATCAAAGACACTCTGAAACATTTCAATTCGCTCCGCGAGCGATGGAGAAATTCAGGACCAATTCCAAAAGATAAATACAACCATGTTTGGAACAACTACCATTTTCATGTTGAGAATTTTTATGATTATCTTCATTTAGACCGTGAAGCGAGAGATGTCGACTTCAAGCACAATCTTGAGCAGAAGCAGAAAATAATCGGACGTGTAGAAGAATTAATTCAAGAGAGTGATATCAATAAAGCCTTCCGTGAACTTCAAGACTTACACCGCATTTGGAAAGAAGATATCGGTCCAGTTTCACGAGAACAACGTGAAGAAGTGTGGACAAAGTTTCGAGATTTGACAAAGCAAATGCACGATAAGCGCGAACTTCTTTATGCCAATCTGCGAGCTGTCGAACAGGCAAATCTCGATAAGAAAAACGAAATCATAGCAAAGATTGAGGAGTTAGCGCAAGAAAATGTGCATTCCCACAATGCTTGGTCTGCTCAAGTTGCAAAAGTTGAAGCGGCACGAAATGAGTTTTTTGCCATCGGTCGTGTTCCCGCTGAAATTAATGAAGAAACTTGGACCAAATTCAAGAATGCAGTTAGGAGTTTCAATGTACTAAAGAATTCATTTTACAAAGACATTAAGAAGGAACAAAATAGCAATTTGCAGTTGAAGCAAGCCTTGGTTTTAAAAGCTCAAGAACTGCAAAATAGTACTGATTTTGGGGCTACAACCCCAATTATGAAACAAATTCAAGAAGAGTGGAAAACAATAGGTCATGTTCCGAGAAAATTCTCTGATCAGTTGTGGACAGACTTTCGCGCTGCTTGCAATATCTATTTTGAAAATTTAAAAGCTCACAAAAATCAAGTTGATCCGACAGAAGCAGAAGCATACGAGAAGAAAAAGGAATATTTAGATACCTTGCGCGGATTCGAAATGACAGGAAATCACAGAACAGACCTCGATGCTATCAAAGCACATATTGAGCAGTGGAAGAGTTTTGGAAAAGTGCCTGAAAGCAAGCGACATATTGAAGGTAAATTCAACAAGATTCTTGATGTACTTTTTGAAAAACTTAGTCTTAGCAAGAAAGAGTCTGATTTGGTTCGTTTCTCCAATCGCGTTGGTAGTCTTTCAGAGAATAATGACACTCGAAAATTAGAGAATGAGAAAATTTTCTTAATTCGAAAAATTGACGAAGTGCAAAATGAGATTTTTCAGCTGGAGAATAATATTCAATTCTTTACGGCAAGTAAAAATGCTAAAAAAGAAAGCTCAATAGTGACCGAAGTTCGTAAGAGTATCGCAAAACATAAAGAGAATCTTGACATGCTTAAGGAAAAGCTCAAGAAATTACGAGAAGTAAAGCCAGAGTAGATTTTGCTGCTCCAATAACAAGCCCCGTATCCTATTTTACGGGGCTTTTTTTTTGATTTTTAAATATGATAATTATCATTATTAATTCTAATCGACTGAATTATTTTTGAAGAATCACATTTAAAACAATATGGCTACTTCATTGATTCAGAAATATAATGTACCTGGCCCGCGATATACCAGCTACCCGACTGTGCCATATTGGGACGACGAAAACTTTTCGAGAAAAACATGGATAGAAACACTCAAAAAGTCATTTGAAGAAAGTAACGAAAAAGAAGGAATCAGTCTTTATATTCACTTGCCTTTCTGTGAAAGTATGTGCACATTTTGTGGTTGTCATAAACGAATCACCAAAAATCATAAAGTTGAGCACCCTTATATTACTGCCTTATTAAAAGAATGGAAACTCTATTGCGATGTATTAGGCAAAACACCTATAATCAAAGAAATTCACTTGGGTGGCGGGACACCAACCTTCTTTTCTAAAGAAAATCTCGAAAATTTGATTAATGGTATTTTGAGTTCTGCAATAAAAGCGAAACAGTATGAATTTAGCTTTGAAGGTCATCCTAATAATACAACTCGTGCTCATTTGCAAAAACTATATGA
>CANHBE010000027.1 GCA_947458575.1 Flavobacteriaceae bacterium
TACAATTTTATGATGATGCAATCCCAGCTTTGTACATTGGTAAATTTCATCTTTTACAACTTCCAATTTGCCTTTCTTGAATGCTTCATAGTTGCAAACAAAATCTAAATCGTCTGCGCCATCATCTATGGCTTTTTGAGCTTCTTCAAGTTTGACATCAACAGATGATTGGCCCAAAGGAAAGTCAATCACCGTTCCGATGGTAACTTTCGAGCCAGCATTCTGAATCATTTCTTTCGCTAGAGAGACCATTTCCGGCCGAATCATAATTAATTTAAAATGCTCGTCAATAGCCTCTTGTATAAACTTTTTGGCAATAATCGTATTTTCAGATTCTGAAACACCGGCTTGCTCTGCGGTTTTCAGATAGGTGGAATCAAGGTATTGTTTTATGTTCATGGCATAAAAATAAAAAAATCCCACCGATGCGGGATTAATTATATCAATTTAATTCATATCTTCTTTGCAGCATATCGCCAAACGATCCATATAGCAATACAACCTCCAACTGTTCCAACTGAATTTGCTAAAACATCTATTATATCTGCCTTCCGAGTAGTAGTCCATAATCCTTGCGCAATTTCAATCAGCGAACCATAAAGAACGGACGCTGCAATAGCGACAAGCATGCGATACCTCGGATTGATTTTTACAGTTGTTAAATGCAAATACCAAAAAATCGTAAAGAAAAAATGTAGAACGAAATGAACGCTTTTATCAAATCCGTCAATTTTTATCTTTGGCAACTTATCGAAATCCATCAGGCATAAATACGCCATAAAAACGGTCCAAAATGTAGCCAGATAAAAATAGCGCCTTTTATGCTCCGATAAGAACCTTATAATCCTCACTGGAAAGCAGTTCATTGATGTCAGAACTGTCGCTGACTTTTACCTTGATCATCCAACCTTGACCATAAGGGTCAGAATTGACTAACTCCGGATTTGATTCCAATTCATCATTAAACTCAATGATTTCTCCGGCTATTGGCAAGAATAAATCTGAGACTGTTTTGACGGCTTCCACAGTACCAAAGACCTCGTCTTTACCTAAAGATTGGTCTAGTGTTTCAACTTCAACATAGACAATATCGCCAAGTTCTTTCTGAGCAAAATCAGTGATGCCGACAGTTGCGACATCGCCATCAATAGACACCCATTCGTGATCCTTAGTATACTTCAAATTTGCAGGTATATTCATATTAATTAGAAAGATTAAAATTGATTCAAAGATAGAATTTAGCTTTAATAAATTACAACGAATTTAGATTAATTCCCGAAATTATACCGCAGTGTAAATCCGGAACGAATGTTCGTGGTTGGAAATGCAAGCGAAATGACTGGTTTAGAAAACGCATGATCGTAATAGAAAATCACCGTCAGGTTTTTACTAAAAGAATAATCCGCTGTGAGTCGCGCTGACCAAAGATTTTGACCACCTGACAATTGATTATTGTCGTAATCTAAATATCGCACGATTGTTTTGGTATTTCGATAGGAAGCATCAAGCTTTAGATTGATATCACTTTTAATAATGCCGGTAGGATTGTCGGCCAGTTTAGAAGAAAAAATGACATCTTTAATTCTATAACCTAAACCAACGATATACTCGACTCCTTTCACTTCGGTAAGCAAATTATTGTCAAAACTCAATGACATTGATCTATCTCTTTTCATTTCCGCCAATATTTTTACGGAATTCTTCATTTCGAAATCAAGACGAACCAGTGGATTAAATTGTTCAACTAAGTTGATGTTGGAAATCAATAATCTATTGAAATAATTTCCACCCACGTCAGTTCCAATCGGATTCTTGTCATACTCGAGGTTAGATCGGAAAGCATTAATGGTGTAAGTTGCCTTATAAGCGTGCTGAATGGAAAGCCTTTTGAAATTATCTTTGAAGAATTTGTAGCGCATCAAACCGGTATATTTGATTGTCCAGTTTGGTAAAGGAATGTCTCTAAATGTTTTTAAAGAGCTACTTGATGCATCCTTTCCGGTGTATGCTGCCAAGAAAGATGGTATTAAAACGGCTTGATTATTCTTTCCAAATCCTACCGGAAAACCAGCATTTGCAATATACAAATCACGTTGTGGAAACCTGACGTCATTCGGATCTGTCGGAATAGAGTATGCACCTTCTCCATATCGCGGTACTGGCTGACCGCCATAGAAATTTTCCGCGAGTCGATTTGCGATTGTAAGTCGATTATTACGGAAATCTTCAAAAGCAGCGGAGAACGTTTCGTCACTTTGACTAAAAGCTGTATTTATCAAAATTGTCGATATCGAATAATTTCCGAAAGTGTAAGGCGATCTTGAATTGTACTGTAGGGAATTTGGATCAACGTCATACTGTTCTGAATAGTTTTCAACGAATGTTCTGTCTGCGGTTAGATCAATTTTGAAGTCAGGGAACAAATCTAGGTTTGAGGTAAAGTTCAAGGTGCGATTTGTTACTTGTGTAAAGTTTTGGTTGAAATCTTGGTAATTGGTCAACCAGCCGTTCGATGCCGATTCTTGACGAATGTCGTTTTGAGAACCAAAAATAAATCCTAGCGTTGGTTTAGAAGAACCAAAGAATCCAAGTCCTGGCAAGAATCCAGGCAAGACTGTTCCTCTATTCTCGATATAATTAATGTTTACTGTTTTTATACTGGTCAGAACACCAATTAGTCCATTGACAAACAAATTCCTATCTGCTGCAGCGGGCGATGGATTTGCATTAACGACTTTCTGACCCGGCTTGGGTGGCGCAGCAGGTTTGGCTGCCGGCTTTGCAGTTTTCTTTGTGAGTCCAATATACTTGTAAAACGACTCCATGTTAAAAGCCGTATTCAATCGATGTGAACTCGCATTTTGAATGGTGTTTCCAAGATTGTAATTCACACCATCAATTTCTACATCAGACAATAACAATGACGCACGTTGCCAGTTATAATCTCCGGTATAAGAATAGGTCGATTTAACGAAGCTCAAAAATGGCAACTTGTTGATTGGCAAATCATAGTTTACCACAAATTGTTGTATATGTGTAAAGGTCTCCCCGGGATTCCAGTAGTCTGTATACAAGGTGACACTATTGATAGGCTCATTATTCTCATCAATATAATTTCTGACAATATTGTTGGAAGATGCAGTGTAATTTATCTTCAGTGCCTTTGTCAAATTATAATTGAAACCATATTGGTAGTTGAACTGGTAGTTACGGCGAAATAGTGGATCTAAAGGAATGCCATCTACATCAATTTGTCTGAATTGCTGCTTATTATATTGACGAATGATACTACTGCTAAAAGATATATTACTTGGCAAATAATTAAAATTGAAGTCACTCAATAATTTCCAGTAGGAGCTCTTTTTGAATCTCTTGTTGTTTTTCAGTGGCTCGACTGCCTTGGGCTGAAATGCATAGGTATAATCTACTGTTGTGTTTACTTGCTGATCTAGAAAATTCTCTATTTCAAAATTATGTCGCTGTACTTCATTGAAAGAATAGGAAAGCGTTAAATTCTCAGGATCATAAATTCGCTGCTTCTGCTCTGGTGCTCTTTCTCTTTTAACACCAATAAAATTGATACTCTTTCTTTTGGTGTAGTCAATAGCTCTCTCTTCGATATTTGCTCGTTCCGCAGCATTTGGCGTAACATCTAGAATTTGTTCTAATTTGATATCTTGATTGAAAGGATCAAATTGCGGCGTGATGGTTTCTTCCCCAATAGAATAATTAAAAGGCAAATTGATTCTCCATTTCTTGGGCATTAACTTCCCTAGACTAAGATTGGTCACAATGTTATACTGTAGCACGTCTTCTCTGCTTCTCTCGTTGGGTCCTTGTTCTAGGGCTCCAAATCCAATAGTACTCTTTTTCCCGGTAGCTGAAATTGTTGCAAAATCGGCCAAATTGGTATCCACACTTACTAAAGCAGCCATTCCACCGCTATTATCCATTTGGGCTAAACGCAATTCGTTAAACCAAACTTCTCCTTTAATGGCTCGGTCGATTAGCGGGTCACCATTGGTACCGATTTCATCAACTGTATTGTTTTTGATTCCGACCATTAGGTTCCGAACCAATCCAAAGTTTGGATTACCTCTAACCCCGATTCTCATCTTGTTAGGTCTTGAACTATCCAACTCATTTTCGTTTTTATAATAGATTTCATTTGGACCCAATTGAACGCTGCGCGATAAGATTTTCACTTGCGTAAGCAACTCCAACGGTAGATCAATTTCATTCGCGTCAGGCCATATTGCCTCTGGAGTTGTCGCATTAGGGTCAGTAACCTTTAGAGGGATTTCGACCTCGTAGAAATTTTCTGTAAAGTCATTCCCAAAACGAATAAATGCGACCATTTCATTATCTGCTAGTGGCTCACCCGGCAATGCTTCAGCATGTAAGAACATTTTCAGTTTTTTAAACTGACGCATGTCGACGCTAACATTCTTAAATACGCCTCGCGCATCAGTGGCTTCAAGTCCTTGTTCTCCCGAAACGCGGAGTGCTAATGATTGCTCATTCTGATTGATAATGGTGTTATTGTTGAACAACTGTTCTCGAACAACTCCGGGAGGCGTTACATACGGGATTGGATCTTTAGATGCATTCTCCAAGATATTGAGTGACTGTACTTCAAAAACAGTTGGATCGTCGGCAACATTGGTATCAGTTCCAGGTGGCAAAACAGAATCAAGTGTTTTAGTGTATCTTCTCCAGTCCCCGCGAACCAAATCAAGAGCACCAAATCGAAGGGTAATTTCACTTTCAAAACCCGTAACAAACATTCGAACAAAACGAATAGAGGTAAAATCAGAAATACCTCCGATAACTCTTTCAAACTCTGTAACTGGAACTTTATACTGAATCCAACGCACAGGTGTCTGTTCGCCCAACGAAGAACCTGGTGTTGATGCAATCGTCTCCTTCACATCAGTAACAAAATCTGTATTCCCGACTTCAATTCCCGGTCTAATATCTACACTATATTCATAGTATGCCTCGACGGTATCCATGGTGTTGTCTCTGTTGATGTCTTCAACGTCGGGGATAGTTGAATTTCCACGATTGTTATCCGTAACATCTACAGGGGAATTTCCCTGGGTTCCATTAAAATCTCTGTACCTTTCGATTACGTCTCCTTCAGCTTGCAGAAAAAATACATAATTGTCCGCGGCTGGGTCAGGCTCTCCTGCGTAATTGGTGTAAATTGAACTTTCTCCAGCATCATTCAATCCGTCCAATCCGATGTCCTGTGCAGCCCTGTTACCTAGGTCGGTATCAAAAGCATAAATTAGAGATTGTGCTGACGGTACTTTCCCCCAAACGGTGCTTATTGTTAAAGTGTTTGAACCGGCTTCCGGCAATCCGTTTTCGTACTGCTTTCTTCCATCTTTGAGGATATCCTCTGAAATTGAACCCAAATTGAAATAGATTTTCCCGGTGTTGGTACTAGTTGGCGGTAATGCGCCATGACCAACATAAGGATCCATTACCCAAAATTGAATAAACTCGACATTGGCTTGTTCAAAATTGGTTGAATTCAGTGCGCGTGTGATTCCACCAAAATTACTGCGTGGGTCCGCCGCAACAGTGAGGCTATTGTTGTAAGGACCTCGTTCTTGTGGATAGTAAGTAAGATCTAAAGTATTGATAATTTGTATTTGACCCGGTGCAATATCGGTACTTGGAAAAAGCTCATTGATGAATACTCTTCTTGTTTTATTTAACGAAATATCATCGGTAGATATGCCTCCGGGACGAGTGTAGATGATTGGATCAATAGTATACCAACTTAACTTGGCACGCTTCGCTCCATAGTCAAGTGTGGTGAGATTTCCACCAAAATTATAAGGACTTGGTGTTTCTCCTGGCGTGATATCATTGTCGATAAGTGGCGTGGCCGATAGTGCCCAAGATAGTGGCGATCGCAAATCTACATTGGTTTGTGAACCTTCAAAATCGTCTACATATAATGTGGCTTCTCCCTCGAACTGATCCGCTTTGGGAGTGTCAGGTTTTAAGAATGCAATTTCTCCTCTGAATGAAATATTAGACGGCACATCGGTGTCAATAAAAGGCAGTTTATTGACCATTCGGGTAAAAAATGGAACTTCGGTTGAAAAATTTGTATTCAAACCGTAGATTGTGTTATTGACAGACTCTTGTCCAAAACTTGACTTAACCGTCAAAGGTCTCTCGGTCATTTTGAGAAAAGCTGCTCCGATGGTAAATCTTTCTGAAATTTTGTGATCAACAGTAAAGCCCATAAATCTCCTGGTCTGCTGTCCGAACGTGGAGTTGTTCTCTACAGAAACCTGGATTGGCGTATTGGACGCCTGTAGAGACGGATCTAATATCTGAACTCTACCCGCTTGATAATTGACACTGTAGTCAACCCCTTCTACGAGCGTTCGCCCTCCGGCAGTCACGACAACTGAACCTCTTGGCACGTTGAAAGCTCCGATAGGAATACCATCACCACCGCTTGATCTAAACTTTCCTCTCAGCTGGTACTTGTTCTTATCACCGTCTTGCAAAGCTTGTGCTTGAGTTCCGCGATACATACTTTGGAAAACATACTTCTTTTGGTTATCGTTATAGGTAAGTGGATCACGATAATTTTGACCAGGATTGTCCTTCAATTTATCAAAAATCAATTTCCCAAAAGGTTCTACCGTTGTAAAAATGAGTCGACCGTTTTGGGTATCGACGGTCAATCCCTGAATAAAGTCAAAAAACCCATCTCCTCCTGCTTGTGGGTCATTATTGAAGTTAAGCTTGTCAACATTGAATACTTTCAAAAGTGGCGTATCTGTGACTCTGCTATCGATAGGTGGATTCGGCGGAAAGCTGGTTCCCGGAACTGGTGTAATATAATTAATCGGCGATGGATCGGAATAAAGGATATTGAATCTGAAATCTTGTTGTTCCAACTGGAATGCGCCGGGAATTTGATAGATATTCTTCATCATCAGATTCCATATCGGTTTATTTACATTGGTCAAGTTACTCTTCAACATTTTGAGAACCAATGCCTGAGTGGTGATAGTCTCTGGTTGACCTGTATTGGGGTCAGTTGAACCAGGCTGCGTGGCATCAACACCATCATTTCCAAACTCTCCGACTTGATAAACTTCGTCTCCAACTGTGTATTGGTATGCAACTGCCAAGACCTCGTCATTAGACAATCTTTGTTGCAAAGACAAATAACCTAATTGCGGATGAAACGTATATTCGTTTGGATTCAATTTTCGAGCATTCTCCAATTTCGAATAATCAAGACCTTCTACCGGAATCACAGTGTTGAAACCGGCTCCGGCAGTAGCAATTTCTCTTATATTCGAGTTTAAGTACCCGGCTCCTGTTGCACTATCGTCTATTAGTCCTGGATCAAATAGGTTGTTTCTATTGTCTACTGGTGTTCCAACCGGATTGACAAAAAAACCTGCAGGTGGCGAACTCAATGACACAACTTCATCATCGGTTAATCCGGGAATTTGTGCCTCACCCAAATCTTGAAGTGCTACAATATTACGTTGATTATTGCTTGCCGTGTTGACACGATTTTGTCTGTTGGTTATCCAAACTTCTAGTCTCGTAATTTGTACCCTACTGTTGATAAACGGATATTTGTCGAGAGCCACATCATACTTATTTCGGAAATACTGTGACAGGAAGAAATGTCGATCATTATCATAATCTAAACCAAATAAATCAAAATCTTGCACAGTTCCGCCTCCTTGTGCAGTTACAGTTCTGGTTTGTGACTTTTGTTCAGAGAAAATACCTGTCAACGTGGTCTTGCCGAACTGCAATTGTGCTTTTACACCGAACAAACTTTGAGCTCCTCTTATCAGGGAGCTGCTGAGAGGAAGGCTTACGTTTCCAACTTCAATTTTTTGAATAATATCATCCTCATCCGGTGTGTATTCAAGCTTTACTTGATTCTGGAACGCAAATGTAGACTGTGTGTCATAATTGGCGGTAACCCGTAATCGGGTGCCAACTTTACCCATCAAACTCATATTTATTCTTTGCGCAAAGTCGAAATTGGTAATCGAACGATTCCGCGGAGATATCTGCGGGTTGTCTTGTTTTGAATGTCTTATCCCTAAGTCAACTTCTACAGATCCTGTGGGCTTAACATCTATGGTGTTGCTACCAAAAATTGAAGCAAAAAAACCTGAGTTAATGTAGTATCGTGGCAAAAGATCTTTCTTTCCTGCTTCGCTTCCTTCTTTTTTCCCATCAATTGCGTCGGATTTCTTTTTGAAATAGGCTCGCATCGACTCTTTCAGCATCAAATCCTCGTATTCTTTCGGGGTGAGTATGATGGGATAATTGATGTTAAATCCATCGACACTATTGGTGTAAACATATCGATCGGTAACCGGATCATAAGTGTAAGCATCTAAGATACTTGGCGGATTTGGTATTTGAAGATTTCCTTGAGAATATCCGGGTTTAATACTATCGGTTTCCTCCTCTAGCACCTGAGCTTCCATCGAAAGGCAACTGCATAAAATCACTGCGAAAATGTTGATTTTAAAGCGTATATATGTTCTTTTTTTGGACAATGATTTCAAGGACTATAAATTTTTTAAAGCTTTTTTGATTATAGATTCTACTGTGGCAGAGGCATCCTCCATCAAGACTTTATCGACTACTTTTTCTGCTAATTTTTTGTTAAAACCCAAAACCTCAAGAGCAGATAACGCTTCATCTTTGCTTGTATTGTTTGATTGAATTGAAACTTCATCTAAATCGTACAATTTTAACACTTTGTCCTTCAAGTCTAGTATGGCTCTTTGAGCGGTTTTTGCACCAATCCCTTTAATTGATTGCACTGCAGCAACATTGCCAACAGCAATAGCTTGTATGATTTGCTTGGGTTCCATCGAAGAGAGCATCGTTCTGGCAATACCCGCTCCAATTCCGGACACAGATAATAACATTTTAAAAATCTCTCTTTCAGATTTTTCTACAAATCCAAAAAGCATATGCGCGTCTTCTTTTATTTGTAAATAAGTGTAAAGTTTTATGTTTTCTGATGCGGGAAGTAAAGAATAAGTATGCAACGAAATGTTAATATGATATCCAACTCCGCCACAATCAATTACAACCTCAGTCGGCGTTTTTTCAACTATTTTCCCGTGGATATGTGCTATCATTAGTATTGTAAAGTAGAGCCAAATATAACAAAAAAGTTCAATCTTAATTTATTATCTCAACGAGTGTTAAATTTTTATTTCCAAGTTTTTTAACCTTTTCAATTTTTCCTGCGCATCCACAACAGCAACTGCAGCCATATTTACCATCTCCTCAACACTTGCTCCAAGTTGAAATATATGAACGGGTTTTCCCATTCCCATCATGATTGGGCCAACTGAATCTACTTGATACAACTCTTTGAGAAGTTTGTACGTAATATTTGCAGACTCCAGATTCGGAAAAATTAATGTATTGACCTTTTTTCCTGCTAACTTAGAAAACGGAAACTTCGCGGATAGCATATCTGCATTCAGTGCAAAGTCTGCTTGTATTTCGCCATCCACAATTAGGTCAGGATAATAGTTGTGCAAGTATGCCACTGCTTCTCTCACTTTTGATGCACTTTGATCTGATGATGAACCAAAATTAGAGAAAGATACCATGCCGATAACTGGTTCCATACCAAACATCTTGACTGTCTTTGCTGTCATCAAAGCAATTTTTGCTAAATCATCTGACGACGGATTAGGATTAATAGCAGTATCCGACAAGAACATCGGACCTCTATTAGTCATCATCATATTGGTGGTAGCAATCAAAGATATTCCCGGTGCTTTTCCAATCAACTGCATAATGGGCTTGACTACTGTCGGGTAACTTCTTGAATAGCCGGTCACTAAAGCATCTGCCTCTCCTTCATTGACCATCATCGCTGCAAAATAGTTGCGCTCTCGCATCCATTTTTGGGCGTCTAATAGCGAAATTCCTCGTCTCTGTCTTGACTTCCAATAAATCTCTGCATAATGTAAGCGTCGTTTATCTTCTTCCGGCGTTTTGGGATCGTAAATCGGGACATCAGCATCAAATCCTAATTCTTCTTTTAGTTCCAGAATTAGTTCTCTATTGCCTAACAATATTGGCTTCCCTATTCCCTCCTCTAACACAATTTGAGCAGCTTTTAAAACGTCAAGATGATCAGCTTCGGCAAACACGATTCGTTTTGGATCTGTTTTCGCTCTGTTGGTTAGAAGTCTGACCATTTTATTGTCAGAGCCCAATCTTTCTAGTAACTCCTCTTCGTATTTTTCCCAATCCAAAATTGGTTGCAACGCAACACCCGAGTCCATGGCAGCTTTGGCAACAGCAGGCGCAACCTTAGTAATCAAACGTGGGTCGAATGGTTTCGGAATGATATACTCCCTTCCAAAGACAAGTTTGGTTTCGCCATAAGCGATATTAACCTGTTCAGGAACACTTTCTTTTGCTAATGCTGCTAATGCTTGAACAGCAGCCATTTTCATGGCTTCATTGATTTTGGTGGCTCTAACATCTAGTGCTCCTCTGAATATGTAAGGAAATCCAAGTACATTATTTACCTGATTGGGGTGATCCGACCTTCCCGTTGCCATAATAATATCTTCCCTTGTTGCCATAGCCAGATCATAGGCTATTTCAGGCTCAGGGTTTGCCATGGCAAAAACTATTGGATTCTTAGCCATCCCCAGTAACATCTCAGGCGTTAGCAAATTTCCGGAGGACAGTCCCAAGAAAAGATCAGCACCTTTGAGCGCTTCTTCTAACGAAATAGATTGCCCCTCGCGAGCGTATTTCAGTTGCATTACCGACAAAGACGCATCTTGTTTGGTTAACAAACCTTTACTATTGAACATGTAAATGTTTTCCGGTTTAACACCTAACAAGACATATAAATCGGCACAAGCTAATGCTGCCGAACCGGCACCGGAAACAACCATTTTCAAATCCTGTGCTTTCTTGTTGGCAAGCTCCAATGCATTAATCAAGGCTGCCGACGAAATAATGGCGGTTCCGTGTTGGTCATCATGCATCACCGGTATATTGAGTTCTTCTACCAAACGCCTTTCAATCTCAAAGGATTCAGGTGCTTTAATATCTTCCAGATTGATGCCGCCAAAAGTTGGTGCAATATTTTTGACCGTCTCTATGAAAGCTTCGACGTCTTTCGTGCCAATTTCAATATCAAAAACGTCGATCCCTGCAAATATCTTAAACAGCAACGCTTTTCCTTCCATTACAGGCTTTGACGCCTCGGGACCAATATCGCCCAAACCAAGCACAGCTGTGCCATTACTGATGACCGCAACCAGATTGCCTTTTGCTGTGTATTTATAAACATTATTTGCATCTTTCGCAATTTCTAAACATGGTTCTGCAACACCGGGTGAGTAAGCCAAAGATAAATCTCTTTGAGTTGCATATTTTTTAGTTGGGACAACTTGAATCTTTCCCGGAGTAGGCTTTGCGTGGTATAGTAATGCTTCTCTGCGCTTGCTGTTTCTGTTCATGGCATTGGGATTAAATTCCGACTTGCAAAGGTATAAGTCTGGTGGTAATAGCGAAACTTTTAGACCTTAATCTTTCGAATAAAATTTGAAAAAACTAATAGGAATGTCCGTGATTACTTTTTCTCTTGAATCACTTCCGGATTGGTTGTGCCAGGAGAAATTGCTTCTGGCGAAGACTCAACATATTCTGTTTCCTCAAGGTCTTCTGTCTTTCTTCCCAACTTTACTTTAGGAGCATCTTGAGTACCTGTAACGGTCAGTGGAATACCAATTATACCAAGCGGCGGTAATCCTAAGCGCATTTTAATATTGAGCTTGCCGTCGAAACTTGTTGTCCCTTCAATTCTGGGTCGGAATCCTGCTACTTTAAACTTAAATCGTTCTATGGTAATAATGTTGTTTTTGATTTTGGTTTTGATATCAACTTTGCTAAGGTCAGGATCCTTTATTGCTTCTGTACCTGTTTTCTGGCTTACAGCACCAAAAAGTTTAAATCCTTTCATTTTCACTTGTTTGACTGAGAGCGTTCCACCGCCGATTAGAGAAGGATAAATTGGCATCATATTTCCATTCAATTTTCCACCCACTTTATAATCGAGTGAGACCTTGCCTTCTGCATTCTCAGCAGCAGTGGCCATTTCTCTGAACATCTTTATTTCATCGTACGCCCTTTTGATATCGAAGTTTTCAGCCTTCACGTCAAAATCGAAAAAGGCTTTCGCAGTTGACTCGCTTCCGTAGGTAATGTTCATATTGACCGGACAATCGATAACAGTAAAACCTGTATTTTTCAATAGCATCTTTCCGTCTTTTATTGTCAAATCTCCTTTTGCACGATCTAATTGAAGATTATTAAAATCAACTTTCGTTGCGTTGGCTAAAAACTGAAGATCAAAGTTCGATGGAATAACAACTACGCCGCTTTCTGCAGGTTGCGCTTCTCCTGTTGAACTTTTTTGCGGAGTAGCAGTTGGCTGGGCTGCCATAAATTCATCAATATTTATATAATCAGAATTTAAAACAAACTTGCCTTTCAATTTTTCTCGATCCGAAAGCACAAAATTGATTACGTTTTGCAAATAGCCATTCATTTTAAATTCAGACTGACCATAAGAAGCGGTAAAATTGGAGAAGTCCATTTTGTCCTGGTTAAAAGTAAAATGCCCCTCATTGATGTAAAATGGTTTTGGAAGATAGTGCGAAGTTGTTTTGATATTCTGCAGCTGTAATGTACCGCTATTCTTCAATTTTTCGTAGTTGCCGTTTGTTGCATCACTTTGTTTTCCTTTGAATGCAACATCAGCCTTGATAAATCCTTTCACATCCAATCCTTTCTGTGAAAAAACCTTATACACTTTTTCGATATCGATAGCCCCTTTTGCTTTAAGATCATAAAGTACGTCATCAAAGTTTGAAAAACTTGCCTTCAAATAAAAGGGATTCCCTTCAAATATAAACGATGCAGGATTAATTACTAAGGAAGTCTGTTTGAACGTTCCATCGCCGTTATACAAATTTGCCTTAAGATTAATATTTTCGATAGGTTTTGGATAATACTTTGTTTGTATCGTCACTGCTTGAAGATTTACTGTTCCCTTAGTTTTGGGAAAAACGGATTTAGCCTTATCATAAACACCATTTGATACTACATTCATTTTGAGCAACCCTTTTAATGCCATATTTTCTAAACCAATGGCCTGATCTAGTTTTTGTAAATCTAGTGACGCTTGAATATTTGCTTGGATTTGCGGTTCCTTCAACCCTTTCGATTTGACAATTGCTTTCAAATAATCTTTACCGACATTGAAAAAGAGTGAGTCGACAGTTACTTCGATGTTGTCGGGGTTTAATCCGGGGATTCTTGTATCAAAATTTAAATATATGTTTGATGCCGGAAACGGTGCATTCTTGTATTCGATTTTACCTTCTCTAATCTTCATATTGAATGCCAAGTCAGGACTTTTATTTTGGGAGGCGATGTATTTTCCTTTCAGCGATAGCGCTAAATCTGTCTTTCCTTTGACAGTAGTTTTTTCAAGCCAAGTGACATATTGTGGTGGAAGTGCCGTAAAGAAATCACTCAATTTACTGTCTTTAGAATCAATTTTAAAATCCATGCTATAGCCATTACTCAAGAAATCAAATTGTCCGATAAACTTCACGGGAAGTCTATTGATTTTTAATTGATTTTGCTGGAAAATAAATGAGAATGAATCGGTATTAATCTTTGTAATCAAATCTGCCTTAATCTTCTTATTGATGAGATAAGGTTCTTTATCGTAGGTCAGATTTAGCGAATCGATATTGGCTTCTGTATAGATATCAAAAATAGCCTGATCCAGCGCGCCATTGCCTACATAATTGAAGCCTTTTGCATCGATGAGAATCTTAGTCGACTTGTCATCATAAACCAAATGACTATCGCGGATATCTATTTTCTCTAATTTCAGTGAAGTATCTGACTTATCTTTTGAGGGCTTAGATTCTTCTGAGATATAGACGTTATAGTTGGCTTCTCCATTTTCATTTACTTTGACATTCATGTAGGCATTCGAAAGAAAAATCTTGTCAATTTTTACCTGTTTGTCCAGAATTAAAGTCTTGACATTAATTCCAAAAGCGATTTCTTCGGCTGAAACTAACGTTTCATTTTTGTATGGTGCAGACCCGTTTAATTTAAAATCCTTTAATGTTAAGGTCAATGATGGGAAATGATCAAAGAAAGATAATTTAGCTTCCGAAAAATTGAGTTCTCCTTCGAGTCGCTCATTGGCGAATAGTTTAACCTGCTCTGCTATTTTTCCGGGAAAAAGAATAGGAAAAAGAAACATCAGCAAAAGCATTGCTATCATGCTAATAGTTGCTATCTTAAAGAATCGAAAAACTGTGCTTTCTTTATTTTCTTTCATGCTGCAAATTTAGAATTTTAGACCGCTGTTACAAGAAAATCATTAACTAAAGTCAAGATTACAACAAAAAAACCTCCCAAAAAAGGGAGGCTTTCAAAAAAAAAACTAAACTAACTCAACTTCTATTGTTTTAACAATTTGGTTGTCTTTACTCGATAATTCTCGTCAGTGATCCTTACTATGTACATTCCACTATTTAGATCTGAAATGTTGTACTTATATCCTGTGGCTTGATTATCAAAACTCTTTACTAGCTGACCGGAAATCGAGAAAATCTCAACTTTCGACACATTGTTGCTGATATAGAAAAACTCAGTAGTTGGATTCGGGAAAATATTAGTCATCTCACTTGTGTCGATTTCGTCGGTGCTAAGCGTTGAAGGTCTATTTCCAAAAACTCTGAATCCACCCGGTTCGATACTGATGTTCATATTAGTATCCGTAACTGAAAAGGTAGAGTTGTCCATCAAGTTTGCCCAAGTTCCTGCGAAAGGGAATCCTCCCGCAACATTATATGTATTGTTACTGAAATTGGTCAATACAAAAACATAACTTAATGATGAAGTTTGTGATGTGCTTGTCCAAACATCCAATCTAGGGCGACCAACTTGCGAGAAATTCCAAGCGAACTGACCGGTTTCAAAAACAGGTTCATTAATTCTTAGGTTAATCATTCGAGCCCAATTATTATAGATTGCGCTTCTATTGGCATCTGTTAACCAATTTTCTGTCCACTGAGGTTGTGGTTTTGTATCCAATTTACAATCTGGATTTGAAAATGAAACATTCCCATTTTCGCAAGTCCATAAAGAACGTTCCCAACCAAGCGGTCCAAAATGCCAAAGCATCTTCGGTCCGGGAACTAGTAAATGAACAGCACCCATGGCTGAGTTTCTCAAATGCACTTTTGCCAAATCACCAACTGTTTGACCAGCTTCCGTGAGTGCTTTGTAGTTAACTCTTTCCTCGTCGTGACTTTCAGCATATCCAATAAATCGATCAGATGCATCTGCTACACCGGACAAATTGGTGCCATTACCTTTCAGTAAATTTGCATAAGGATCCGTCATTTTACGCCATTGCATAATTCCTTTTGAATCTCCAGATCTCAGATAATTGGCCCATTCTATTTCTTCTTGCGCCGAACTCTGAGGACCGCTACCTGTTCCCAAGTGTTCAAAAATGACTAAGAAATTTGGATCTAGTTCCCACTGCTTATCGGCATAGAATTTCAATTTGCCAACTCTATCCGAACGATAACCATTGGTGCATGGTTCCTGACCTCCAGGTACATTAGACGGACATTGATTGGTAAACCCCTTGGTTAAATCCCAACGATAGCCATCAATTTTATACTCATTAATCCAATGTTCGATAGTTCTTAATGAGTAAGTATTTGTTAAATTGTCTGGTTCTCGGTAGTGATTCAAATCAGCACCTACGTTATAAGAGTGTTGTGGCGAAGTATTGCAATAAGGATTCTCACTTGCGATACCGTTTGGCCATCCGTCGTTATCGGTATCTGTCATCCACATTCTTTCCAATGGTGATCTTCCAAAAACATGATTCAAAGCAATATCAAGAATTACGGCGATTCCGTTCTGGTGGCATAAGTCGATAAACTCTTTTAATTTTGATGGAGGTCCGTAACGTTTATCCGGTGCCAGATGGTAGACGGTATTATAACCCCAACTCATATTTCCTTCAAATTCCATAACTGGCATCAACTGAATGGCATTAATTTTCAAATTTCTAAAGTAATCGAACTTGTCAATCATATCCTGATAAGTTCTGTTGGCATCGAAATCACGAACCAATACTTCGTATATTACTAAATCTTTCTTTTTAGGCTTCACAAAATTTGTTGTTGCGGAACTCCAATTATAATTGTAATACGCATTTGGACCTGTTTGTAGCACTGTTACTTCTCTTTGCTGACCAGCTGGATAAGCAGGCAAATTTGGATAAACCCCTAATGAAATAATTTCAGGGTCGTCAAATGGTGAAAGAACCAAGGTAGAGAAAGGATCAGCTGTCTTCACAATAGCAGGTGAATTAGCTGGTCTATTCGTTACATCGCACACCCAGTATTGAAAAGTGTATACTTGATCTGGCACCAGACCCGTTAACTCCAACCAGAATTTTCCGGATGTTGGGTCCTTTTTCATTGCATAAGCACCACTTGGCTGATAGTTGTTGAAACTACCTGCAACGTATACAAAATCTTTGAA
>CANHBE010000028.1 GCA_947458575.1 Flavobacteriaceae bacterium
CAAATGTTGGCTTCTGTCAATTTTGATTCCTTTTTTCTGTGCAAAACTTCCCCAAAGCAAAAATACAAGGTCCTTTTTTTCTTTTGCTATTTTCTCAATCAAAGCATCGGTAAATTTATGCCAATGCAAATCTTTATGGCTGTTCGGTTTGTCCTTCCGAACGGTTAAGGTGCAATTTAGTAACAGTACACCTTGTTGTGCCCAATACTCCAAATTTCCCGAGGCAGGTTGGAAAATATGGTCTAAATCAGAACTTAGCTCTCTAAAAATATTGCGCAATGAGGGCGGTATTGCGATTCCGTTATTGACAGAAAAACATAAGCCATTAGCTTCTCCTACTCCATGATATGGATCTTGCCCGAGTATCACAACTTTCAGGTTCTCCGGACTACATTTATCAAGGGCAGCAAAAATCAGTTCTTTTGGAGGAAAGCAGGTGTTTTCTCGATATTCCCTTTCAACAGCATTCAGTAATTCTATGAAATAAGGTTTTTCTATTTCTTCCCTTAAAAAAGGCTTCCATTTCGTCGGAATTTCCATAAATGAATTTTAATGTAAAGTAAATAAACATTTCACAAACTCTACAAAAATGAATCGATTAACTCAATGAAGTTCGTAAATTTGGAGACCTAGTTGAAAAGAAAGATAATGGTCAGTATTACCCCGAAAACGTTACAGGATTTGCAATTTCCCACTGTTCTAGAAACAGTGTCTTCACTTTGTAATACTGACATTGGTAAAGGCAAAGCATTGCAGATCATTCCTTTCAAAGACAAGGAAGAATTAATGAATGCTTTGCTACAAACATCTGAGTACTTATCTTCCTTTCAAAATAATAATGCGATTCCAAATCACGGTTTCGATGCAATTACCAACGAAATCAAATTTTTAGGTATTGAAGACAGCTTTCTCGAACTGTCAAGCTTTAGAAAAATTGCTGCTATTTCTGAAACCACGAATACTCAGTTACTGTTCTTCAACAAATTCAAAGAGTACTACCCGAAACTACACGAAAAATCCGCAACGGTCGAAATAACGAAAGTCATCATCAATCTCATTGACGATGTCGTCGATAAGTATGGGGAAATTAAGAACAATGCCTCACCTGACCTTTTGGAGATTAGAAGAAACATGAATGTCGTCCGGGGTAAGGTAAATCAAAGTTTTGGAATGGCTTTGACGCACTACAATAATCTTGGATACTTAGATGAAATTCGTGAGAGCTTTGTTCAAAACAGAAGAGTTTTGGCAGTTTTAGCCATGTATAGACGAAAAGTGAAAGGTTCAATTCTTGGGAGTTCCAAGACTGGCAGTATCGCTTACATCGAACCGGAAGCCACCTTACAATATTCGCGTGAATTGAGCAACTTGGAATATGAAGAGAAAGAAGAAATTATCAGAATCTTAAAGCAATTGACCAATAGTATTCGTAGTTTCCTTCCATTGCTGGTTCAGTATCAAGAATTTCTCAGTGATATTGATGTCATTGCCGCTAAGGCGAAATATGCGCTGCGAACGAATTCAATATTACCAAAAATGAGTGACAATCGTCGACTTTATTTCAAAGAGGCTTATCACCCGATTCTGTTCTTGAACAATAAAGAATTGAATGAAGTTACCTATCCGCAAACATTCGAATTGCATCAAGAAAGACGGATTATTGTTATTTCCGGACCCAATGCGGGCGGAAAAACAATTTCCTTGAAAACTGTAGGACTTTTGCAATTGATGTTGCAATCCGGGATGTTGATTCCTGTACATGAACGAAGTGAGACTTTTTTGTTCGACAGGATTTTGACAGATATCGGCGATAATCAATCTATTGAGAATCATCTTAGTACATACAGTTATAGGTTGAAGAACATGAATTACTTTCTGAAGAAATGTAATAAGAATACCATGTTTCTCATCGACGAATTTGGAACAGGTTCTGATCCCGAACTTGGCGGCGCATTGGCGGAGATATTTCTTGAAGAATTTTACCATAGGGAAGCATTCGGAATTATTACGACCCACTATTCAAACTTGAAAATTCTGGCGAACGAATTGCCCTTTGCTGTCAATGCCAATATGTTGTTTGATGAAAAATCTCTCGAACCCATTTACAAATTAGTTATTGGTCAAGCCGGAAGTTCATTTACTTTTGAAGTAGCGCAGAAAAACGGAATTCCATTCGGACTCATAAATCGTGCAAAAAAGAAAATTGAAGTTGGCAAAGTTCGTTTCGATAAGACCATCGCAACTTTGCAGAAAGAACGCTCTAAGTTGGAGAAAACTTCGCAAAACTTAAAGGAGGAAGAAACAAGAGCTAGAGAAGAAAGTTCAAAAATGGCGGAAATCAATAGCAGAATAAAGCAAAAGCTAGAGAGTTATCAAGAGTTGTATGACAGTAACCAGCGACTCATTTATTTGGGTCAGAAAATTGATGATGTAGCACTAAAATATTTTAGTTCAAAAAATAAGAAAGAATTGATTGGCGATTTCTTGAAAATCGTCGAAATTGAAAATTCTAAACGCAAGAAAGCAACCGCAAAGGAAACAAAAACCAAACAAGTTCAGCAAAAAGAAGTGATTAAAGAAGTTGCTGTGCAGGTTGAAAAAATTCGAACAGAAAAAAAGGAAAAGAAGCTCAAGGCTAATGCAGTGGTTGAAAAGCCAAAGCCGGTTTTGAAAGTCGGCGACCGCGTGCGAATGTATGATGGAAAAGCAATCGGTAGTATCGACAAGATCGAAAAGAATAAGGCAGTCGTTAATTATGGTCTATTTACCTCGACCATTAGTTTGGAAGTATTGGAGTATGTTGAATCAAAAAAGTAAAATATGTTGGACTTACCCAAAGGAAAGAAAATTATCATTTTTGATGGATATTGTAATTTTTGCGAAAGTGCAGTCCTTTTTGTTCTGAAATACGACAAAAAAGATCAATTTAGGTTTGTTGCTTCACAATCTGAGTTAGGACAAAGTATTATTAAACATATTGGAATCAGCGACAAGAATATTGATTCTGTCATTTTGTACCAACCCGGAGTAGCTTACTATTATAAGTCGAATGCAGCATTGCAAATAGCCAAACAACTCGGTGGATTCTTTCATTTTGGAACTTTATTTAGAATCATTCCCACTGCATTGCGGAATATGTTATATGATTATATAGCAAAAAACAGATATCGTTGGTATGGTAAGAAAGAAAGTTGCTTGATACCAACTCCTGAATTAGCCAGTAAATTTTTGCAATAAAAAAACGCCTCATCTTTGAGGCGTTTTAGTTACAATTGTCTAGTTGTATATTTAGTTTTTGATGAACTTTACGGTTGAACTACCTTCTTTCGAATTGATGTTCATCAGATACATGCCACTAGCTACATCTGAAATATTCATTTCCACATCGGATATACTATCGAAATTTTGTGTTTTCACGATTCTTCCATTGACGTCGGTTAGCGTGATTGCTGTGATGCCAGAGCTAAGTTTACTTGACACTGTGATGATACTAGTAGCTGGATTTGGATAAACGGAGTAGTTGTTATTGTCTACAGTTACGGTTTCTGCGATGCCTAATAAGCTATCAGTGGCAGCTGCTCTAATTTCAAAATTGTCAAACAATCCGATTGCTGCTGCAGTATTGGTGACAATTGTCCCTGTGGTTGTTGTTCCACTTGTAGAAATAATGCTCGCTCTATCAGGATCAGTTCCTGCGGAAGCTCCGGTTACTTGACCATTGTGTGATGGACCTCTCCAACGAACTACACCAGTAGTTTTGTTATAACTTACACCAAGTTTTACCCAAGTTTCAGCTGGTAAAACCAAATTTGTTCCACCTGTATTTAAGAAAAACAAATAGTTTCCTATCGGAGCTGTTGCAGCTGTAAAATAGGCGACACCGGAAAGAACAAGCGTTTTCGTATTAAATGAATATCCTGCTAAAACTTTAGTTCTCGTTGCATCATATATAAACAATCCCTTTGTATTGACACTTGTACCAGCGGTGTTTCCTGTATATAATTCGAATTCGATTTCAATGATTTCATTTCCTGGATCTCTGAATTCCCAAGCATCGACAAAACCATCATACCACATTGCTCTCGATCCTTTATCTCCATTAGTTCCGGTGATTTGAAGTACATTCCCATGCAACGCATCATTGGTCACTATTTGAAAATTATCATTTCCCGCATTCGTTGCAGTAGTTGGTGCCGTACCATTAGTGGCTAAGGTAAAAATGTTATTTGTTGCTGTCTGTCCGGTTATGTCTGTACCAATATTTCCAACGGTAAAAAGACTAAAATCCTCCGTCAAAAGTGTTTGAGCAACCATGCATTGTGAGCTGCATAATGCAATAAGTAAAAATTTCTTCATCAGTTTTTGTTTTAGAGTTGGTGTAAATGTAGTGAAATTAATTTATTAACTTTCTTTCTCCCATTTGCCTACTACGCTTGTCGCCAAGGCATTGCCAAGAACGTTAGTAGCACTTCTGAACATATCGCAGAAATGATCGATAGGCAAAATCAAAGCAATTCCTTCGATTGGAATATCAAACATTCCGCAAGTGGCTGCCACGACAACCAAACTTGCTCTCGGAACACCTGCAATTCCCTTGCTGGTTAGCATCAAAACCAAAAGCATCGTGAGTTGTGTTCCAACCGAGAGATCTATTCCATAAGCTTGGGCAATAAAGATACTGGCAAAAGTCATATACATCATGCTGCCATCGAGATTGAATGAATAACCGAGCGGCAGCATAAATGACACAATTTTATCTTTAACACCAAACCGCTCCAGTTCTTCGGTTAGTTTTGGGAAAACCGCTTCACTGCTTGTTGTGCCGAAAGCAATGATCAATGGACTCACAATATGTTGTAACAAAGTCTTTAGTCTTCGACCCAAAAAAATCAACCCGACTACCAAAAGAAATACCCAAAGTGATGTTATTCCGACCAAGAAAGACCCAAAGTATTTTGCGTACGTAATGAGCAATTCACTGAAATCGCGGACAGCAAACACACCAGCTATTGCCCCAAAAACGCCAATCGGTGCAAACTTCATCACATAATTGACCATTTTTAAAACGATATGCGAAGTTTTGTCAAGCGCCGTAACGACAGGTTTCGCATAGTCGCCAATGGATGCTGCTGCAAGGCCGAAAAAAATAGAAAAGATGACAATTTGCAGAATTTCATTCGTAGCCATGGCTTCTGCAATACTTTTGGGGATGATGTGTTCTACAAAATTTTGTGCTGAAAAATGCTGTGTTTTCTCGGTAACTTCCGCAGCTGTTGAAACGTCTAGATCAGCTAATTGGAGTCCAACACCAGGTTGCAAAAGATTAACCCAAAACATACCAATCAAGAGCGAAATCAAAGAGGCCGAGAAAAACCAACCCAGCGCCTTTCCTCCTATTCGTCCGACGGCTTTTATATCGCCTAGTTTGGCAATTCCAACAACCAAAGTCGTAAAAACTAATGGCGCGATAATCATTTGAACCAAACGAATGAATATGGTCGCAAGTAATTTGATATAAGTACTGAATTCTTTGGCGCTTTCTGGATTCCAATTGTTGTGGATGAAGATACCAAGTATAGCACCCAAAATCATTGCGATTAGAATTTGCGTGGTTAAATTTGAAAATACTGATGTTTTTTTAGGTGTATCCATATTTATTTTTTAAAGTAAGATCGTAACTGTCAAATATCATTTAGTGCACATTTTTTCCGATTAATAAACTGCCCTAGCCCTGATGGCAGCGGCATCCTTTTATAATCCTTTCAGAGTTTGGAACTCTGAAAGGATTATAAAAGATAAAGCGAACAGCAGGAAAAAGCTCCTAAGCACTGTTCGTATATGAGTTATTTAAAAGATAAAAATTGACCAGAACTATCGCCGCCATTGCCTCTACAATCGGCACTGCACGTGGAACCACGCATGGGTCATGTCTGCCCTTGCCTTGCATTTCGACAATATTTCCTTGATTGTCGAGCGTTTCTTGGACTTGCATTATCGTGGCAACCGGTTTGAAAGCGACTCTAAAATAGATATCCATGCCGTTTGAGATGCCGCCTTGAATGCCGCCTGACAGATTTGTTTTGGTCGTTCCGTCTTGCAGAAATAGATCGTTGTGCTCACTTCCTGTCATTCTTGAACCACAAAATCCGCTTCCGTATTCAAAACCCTTTACGGCATTGATTGAAAGCATGGCTTTGCCCAATTCGGCATGGAGCTTATCGAAAACAGGTTCACCTAGCCCAATGGGAACATTCGACAAAACACAAGTAATTGTACCGCCGATCGTATCGCCTTGCGCTCGAATTTCCTTAATGCGTTCTTCCATTTTTTGTGCGGTATCTGGATCCGGGCAACGAACAGCATTTGAATCTGTTTTTGAAAAGTCCAAGTCCTGATACGGTTTGTCAATAAAGATTTCACCGACAGAGGATACAAAAGCATTAATTCTAATATGAGGAATAATTTGTTTGGCAATAGCACCAGCTACGACACGGCAGGCGGTTTCCCGCGCTGAACTTCGGCCGCCGCCACGATAGTCTCGAATGCCGTATTTTTTTTCATAGACATAATCCGCGTGACTTGGTCTGTAATTTTCTTTGATATGCTCGTAGTCGTTTGTCTTTTGATTTGTATTTTGAATGAGAAATCCTATCGGTGTTCCAGTGGTTTTGCCTTCAAAAATGCCCGAGAGAAATTGAACTTCATCATTTTCTTTTCGTTGGGTTACAATAGCAGATTGACCGGGTTTTCTCCTTGACAGTTCATTTTGTATCGCTGCAATATCAAGTGTAATATTTGGTGGACAGCCATCAATGATTCCGCCGATAGCTTCCCCATGAGATTCTCCAAAAGTAGTTACTTTGAAAAGATTACCGTAGCTATTGCCCGACATAGAGTTTGGTTTTGAACAAATGTAGCATTTTCGATGAATAATTGAAAGTTTGGTTTGATTTCTTCGGTTCGGTAACATTTTCTCCTTCATTGAAATTTAATTTTTGAAACAAAATTGCGGACGTTTCTTAACATTTGAGTTGCGTGGTCTTAAAATACGTTCGTTTCTTTTGTGAAACTTCAAATCAAATATTTTGAAAAAAAGAAAGGTAGAATTGGTAGTGATTTCCGACGTTCACTTGGGAACATTTGGCTGCCACGCGAAAGAATTATTGAATTATTTGAATTCGATTAAGCCAAAGACTTTGGTTTTGAATGGGGATTTTATAGATATCTGGCAGTTTAGAAAATCATACTTCCCGGCAGTTCATTTAAAGGTCATTAAGAAAATACTTTCGATGGCAACTAAAGGCACAAAGGTTTATTATGTTACAGGCAATCATGATGAATTATTACGGAAGTTCAGCGACACCGTTATGGGCAGTTTTTCAGTCGTTGACAAATTGGTTTTGGAACTAGATGACAAGAAAGCTTGGATTTTTCATGGTGATGTCTTTGATGTTTCGGTTCAACACTCAAAATGGATTGCAAAACTGGGTGGATTTGGCTATGATTATTTGATTCTAGCGAATCGTTTTGTGAATTGGTGTTTACATCAAATGGGGAAAGAACCGTACTCTTTCTCCAAGAAAATCAAGGCTAGCGTAAAAAAAGCAGTAAAACATATTTCAGATTTTGAGACTACGGCAACAGATTTAGCCATTGAGAAAAACTATGATTATGTCATTTGTGGACATATACATGAACCGAAAATTGTTACCAAATCTAACAAAAACGGAGCAACTACTTATCTCAATTCAGGCGATTGGGTTGAAAATTTAACGGCTTTGGAATATCATTCGAAGCGTTGGAGGTTGTATCGCTACAGCGAATGTAATTATACGGAAGATGATGACTTACTGGAGATGGAAACTAACATCAGTCAACAGATTGTTGCATCGATTGTTTTTTCCAAGCATATAAACTCGTATTAGTTAATAAGAATGTTCATGATTTTATTGTGTTCATGGACTTTTTGCATTTGAAATGGCTACTTTTGCAAAAATCTAAAAATCAAAAACAAATGAAAAGATTATTTTTTACGGTAGCTCTATTGGTTGGATTAATCTGGAACGGTAATGCGCAAAAAATTTCAGAAAACGCTTTGGGTTTGCGATTGGGTGATAACGATGGGTTTGGTGCTGAAATATCTTATCAACGTGCGCTAGGAAGTTCAAATCGACTGGAAGGAAATTTGGGTTGGAGAAATAGTCGAAATGTTGATGCCATCAAATTGACTGGTTTATATCAATGGGTTTGGAATATCGATGGAAACTTTAACTGGTATGCCGGACTTGGCGGTGGTCTTGGTTCATGGAGATATAACAAAGACGGCGCATCCGACAGTGGCAGTTTTGTTTTTGCTGCTGGAGATATTGGTATTGAGTACGACTTTGATATCCCTTTATTGCTTTCGTTAGATTTCCGACCGGAGTTTGGTGGCAGTGGCTACTATGAAAACAATTATGGCTCTGATATTGCGATTTCTGTAAGATATCAATTTTAATCAAGGAAAGAATCAATAAAAAATCCACTATTTCTAGTGGATTTTTTATTGAATGAGAATTTCTTTTTTCGAGTTTATTTTTACAATCGTGTACGGATAATAAAAAACTTCTTTCTCTTCCTGCACTTTCGACTTAGGCTCGTTGTCTTTTGTGAAAATGATAATTTGGTTTGGACTTTCTTCGACTTTTTCCACTGTTATACTGTGTCCGAGGCTTGTCTTTTCTCCCATATTTAAAATCACAAAATTTGCTGTATTGATGTCGCTTCCCATGATTTTCTTCCCAAGCGTTTCATCGTTCTGCAACATTTTTATTTCGCGTTCTTCGGATAGTATTTCGAAAAAGCGAATCGTAGCGCCACCGTCTTCTCGGACAGTCAAAATTTCAAATAAGGGTTTAGTTTCAGTAGCTGAACGATTTGTACTACAAGAGATTACAAAAGTCACAAACAGTAAGGCAATAATCCTTTTTACACTTGTCATCGGTCTAATGGTTTTAGGCATAGATACTAATTGCTCTCAAATACAACTCTTCGTATATTGGTAGAATATTCTGAATGTCAAATTGCTTCGCCGTTGCAAGTGCATTTGATTTGAACTCGTTTAACGTTGCATCATCTTTCAATATCTTAATTGCATTCTTTGCCATGTCTTGGATATCACCAACCTCACTGAGGTAACCTGAAATTCCATCAAAATTAACTTCTGGAAGTCCGCCGGAATTACTCGAAATAACAGGTACGCTCAATGCCATCGCCTCAAGTGCCGCTAGACCAAAACTTTCTGTTTCTGAGGGTAATAAGAACAAGTCAGAATAACTAAGAATACGATCAATCTCATTACTATTGCCAAAGAAAATGACTTTTTCATGAATTCCCAGATCGAAGCAAAGACGCTCAGCCTTCTCCTTTTCCGGTCCATCTCCTACCATCATTAATTTAGCCGGAATTTGCTGTTGAATCTCGTAAAAGATTTTAATCACATCAGGAATTCTCTTTACTTTTCTAAAATTACTGATGTGAGTGATTACTCTTTCATTTTCTTTCGCAATTACAGAGCGATAGCAAGGAATGGAAGAATCGTCTATGTTCTTATTTAGTTCAATAAAATTTGGAATCACTTCAATATCATTTGTAATATTAAAAAGTTTCAAAGTCTCATTTCTCAAACTTTTTGATACTGAGGTTACGATATCTGATTTGTTAATGCTGAAAGTAACAGCTGGTTTGTAATAAGGATGATTACCGACTAGTGTAATGTCGGTTCCGTGAAGCGTGGTTACCATCGGAATTTCTATTCCTTCTTCTTTCAAAATTTGTTTGGCCATATATCCGGCGTAGGCGTGTGGAATGGCATAATGCACGTGCATAAGTTCAATCTTATATAACTTAACCATATCAACCAATTTGCTGGATAAGGCTAATTCGTATGGTTGGTAATGAAACAGTGGATATTCCGGAACATTTACTTCATGGTAGTGGACATTTGGGTTTAATAGTGCCAAACGAACCGGTTGACTGTACGTAATAAAATGAATTTCGTGGCCACGTCTAGCCAGCTCAAGTCCCAGTTCTGTAGCAACTACACCACTTCCACCAAAGGTCGGATAACAAACAATTGCTATTTTCATAGTATAAACTTCTTGAAACGAATTTAGGAATAAATAGTTTCGTAAGCCAGATAAAAATGCGTTAATTATTAAGAGTCTAACTGTCAGAACAAATACGAGTTGAACTACCTTGATACGGCATTCGCATGCTAGGTTTCGCAAATTAGATTACCTGATGATCGCGTCATAGATTATCTTCTGAATATCTTCACGGATATTTTCTTTTGACAGGGTATTTATGGAGGAATCGGGATATGTGCGATTGGATAGAAAAATGTAAATCAACTCTTCTTCAGGATCTGCCCAGGCTATCGTACCGGTAAAGCCAGTATGTCCGAAACTGGTCAGTGAAGCGCAGCCACAAGTTGGACCCGAACTGCCGGGCTGTTGCGGCTTATCGAATCCGATGCCTCTTCGATTTCCAACCTCACAGAAATAACAGGTGTTAAAATCTGTAAAGGTCTTCTCCGAGAAATACTGTCGATTGCCATAGTTTCCTTTTTGTAGGTACAGTTGCATCATTTTGGCAACATCAATGGCGTTTGAGAAAATACCGGCATGACCTCCTACTCCGCCTTCCATGGCAGCTTCCATATCATGAACATAACCCTGAATGACTTGATGTCGAAAATAATTATCAATCTCTGTAGGTGGAATCATTTCTTTTTCAAAAGAATGATTGAGCGGATTATAGCAGGTATTGTTCATTCCAAGCGAATTGAAAAATTGCTCAGCGACCAATTCGTCTAGTTTCTTTTCAGTTGCTTGTTCCAAGTAAGCTTTTAGTATGATGAAGGTGAAGTCACTATATTTATATTCCTTCTTAGGCAACAATTTACTGTTTACGATCATTTTCATAATCGTATCTTGATAGTCATTTCTGATGAATAAACTGTCTGCAACTTGTTTGGAGAATTGCTCTGTCGCTACTTTACTGTAGTACTTCTTTAATGGAATTTTTGCACTGTCTAAAGTGGCTTTATAGAACGGAATCCACGCTTGTAATCTTCCGTAATGCGATAGTAAATCTTTGAAAGAAATGTCTTGCTTGTCTGTGTTTTTGAAAACAGGTAGTAGTTCAGCAAGAGTAGTTTGCATCGTAATCTTCTGTTGATCATACTGCTGCATAACATTTGGCAATGTAGCAATAATCTTTGTTAACGAAGCCACATCGTAAACGGTATGATTTTCTACTTTTGTTTTGTTCTCGTATGTGTAGTAACCAAATGACTTTTGATAGATTACTTTTCCTTTTCTGGCAATGAGAATTTGCATCCCTGGAGTCATTTTTTTTGCAATAGCGTAATTTGCGACATTTTCAATTCTAGCTAGTTTCCCCGAATCCATTGCTACATGTTCAGGTAATGCAAAACCCAAGCGATTAGAGGCTACAGTCGTCATACCGTCGCCTGCTTTGAAGACATTGTTGATAGAAACCGGTAATTTTCCTTTGGCTGTGATTGCTCCAAAAAGTAACTCGGCGGAAACTTTTTGTGCGATTTCGCTATTTTGATAAGAAACGACAACACCTTCAATTTCTTCGAAATATTGAATTGGAATTAAGGAATAAGGTTTTGTAAAGACATCTAAAATAGTCACGTTATTCTTTGCTATTTCCGACAACCAAAAAAGCTCTTTGTCTGTAAAGGCATGACTCTTCCATGCCTTATCGGATTTGTGAAATCCTACAATTACTTTGGTATATAGTACTAATTCTTCGATGAGGCAATCAATATCTTCATCTTTGATTTCAACAACGTTTGTATATTTTTTTAAGGTGGAAAGAAACTCGCTGTTGATATCGTCCCCTAATTTGACATAGGCAATTCGTTCGTTCTCCAGATTCTTTAGCGGGAGAATGTCATCGTTATTTTTTAAGACTGTAATGGCGTTTTCGTACAATTCATATTGTAGAACATCGTTTTTGATTGGATTCAAGTCCGCCTGTAAATTCGGAATCGAAATGGGTTTGTAAGAATTCAATCCCGTTTTATACTTGTATTTCAATATTTTTTTTACCGAGTATTCCAATCGTTCATCAGTAATCATTCCCTCTTGGTATGCCACACAAAGTTTTTCAATCGCCATTGGCACATTCTCGGGGCATAAAAGAATATCATTTCCTGCCAGAAAAGCCTCCAAATCAATTTCACCTGGAGCCTTAAAGTTGGCGGCGGCTTTCATATTTAGTGCATCAGTAAATATTAAACCTTTAAATCCCATTTGGTTCTTGAGAACATCAGTAATCATATTGTGTGAAACTGAAGAAGGTACATTATCACGAGGTTCTATACTTGGAACATTCAAATGCGCGACCATCACTGATGCTAAACCTTCGGCGAATAGTTTTTTGTACGGATAAAGTTCAACTTCATCCAAACGTTCTCTCGAAAAATTAATGGTCGGCAAGGCATGATGTGAATCAATTTCTGTGTCACCATGGCCGGGAAAATGTTTACCTGTTGCCAAAAGTCCTTGACTCTGATAGCCTTTCATGACGGCAAGTGCACTCTCGGCAACATTTTCTTTTTCTTCGCCGAAGGAACGGAAACCGATAATAGGATTCTTCGGATTGGTATTGATGTCTAATACAGGAGCAAAATTAAAATGAACACCCAGTCGCTTGTTCTCGGCACCCATATTAGAACCCACTTTTTCAAGAAGATTTTTGTCTCGGATAGCTCCAAGTGTCATATTCCACGGATATCTATACGTTGAATCCAAACGCATACTCAAACCCCATTCTGCATCGACACCTATCAGCAGTGGTATTCTTGACTGCGCTTGAAATCGATTGGTAAGCTTTGCCTGGCGTACGGGTCCACCCTGAAAAAAAATTAGTCCACCAATATTGTTTTCTTTAATGAGCTTATCAATACTCTTTGCATGCAGTGAGTCTTTATTGGAATACGCAGAAACCATAAACAATTGTCCGAGCTTTTCATGAAAACTCATGCTGTTGTATACGCTGTCAACCCATTTCTTTTGCATATCAGAGTCGTAATCTGCAGCGACTTGAGGAATTTTTTTTACGGGCGAAGGAACTTTAATTTCAGTTGTGCTGGTAATTGGAGTTTTCTTGGATGCACAACTCATGATAATCAAGCTGCAGCAAAGCAATAAGTTGAATGATAGTCTTTTCATTTCAAAAAATGGATTAAAAGAAGCGACTATGCCAGCTCTCTTTTGCGGGAACTTCCCAGTTTTCATTCCATTCTTCGATGGTGTTGACCAAGTTATTAAATACAATCGTATTTCCCGAAACTGCGTGCTCTTTGGCCATTTTCTTGAATTCGATGAGCGGTTTGTGTGCTATATGTTGACCCAACTTAAAGGTGACATTCATTTTGTCTAACAAATCAACTTGATATTTTTGTTCAATTTCCTGAATGAAGGAAACGGATTTGTCAATTGAACAACCTGTTGCTACTTGGATTTCCTGATTGACAGCAAGTATGATAAAGCGACCATACTTCAACAAATAGGATGCTTCGAGGCTTGTGCCGTGTGCTTGCCATGTCTCGACGAATAACTGTAAGTCGTTTTCAATCGCATTTAGTTCGTCATCGGTAAATCTGCGATTCGATTGATAAATCCAGATTTTAGATTCCGGCGGTAAGCTTTCGAAAGGAACGAGCATAGTTATTAAGATTTAAAAAATAGGAGCTACAAATCTTGAGCATTGGCAATTAACTCGGCGATATCCATCACTTTGATATCCTTTTCCATCTCTTTATTTTTAATACCATCAGTCATCATGGTATTGCAAAAAGGGCAGGCAGCGGCGATGATGTTTGGCGCAGTTTCAAGTGCATCTTCGGTTCTTTCAATATTCACTTCTTTATTGCCGGGCTCAGCGTCTTTAAACATTTGAGCGCCACCGGCACCGCAACACAATCCGTTTGCGCGTGACCTTTTCATCTCGACCAATTCTGCATCCAATTTTTCAATCAAATCGCGAGGTGCTTCATAGATATTATTGGCTCGACCCAAATAGCAAGGATCGTGAAAAGTTATCTTCTTGCCTTTAAATTGTCCGCCCTCAATGGTCAATCGACCTTGATCTAACAGTGATTTCAGGAATTCTGTGTGATGAATAACTTCATAATTTCCGCCGAGCTCGGGATATTCATTTTTGAGCGTATTAAAACAATGCGGGCAGGCTGTAACGATTTTCTTAGCTTCGTAGGCATTGAGGACTTCGATATTCATCAAAGCTTGCATTTGGAACAGAAACTCATTTCCCGCTCTTTTTGCCGGATCACCGGTGCAGCTTTCCTCGGTTCCCAATACTGCAAAATCAACATTAGCTCTATTTAGAATACGCACAAATGCTTTTGTGATTTTTTTTGCTCTATCATCAAAACTACCGGCACAACCCACCCAGAATAAAACCTCAGGTTGTTTGCCTTGTGCCAAGAGCTCTGCCATCGTCGGCACAGTTAATTGTTCTGCCATACTTTTATTGATTAAGCATTAATCCGGTTATTTGTTTTTAATTGTAAACAGCTAAACGGCTTAAAGAAATTATATTGTTTTATTCGTGTTTACCGTCATCAAATACTTGAATTGTCACTTCCTTTTCGATCAAGTCTGTAAATTTTCCTCGGTATCGTGTTGCCTTTACCAAGTGATTATCAATCCAATGATAATTACCGCCACGAGGTTTTCCGAATAAGATTCCGTGGTACTTGAATCCATGTTTTTTGAGCCATATTTCAGTATACTCACGATGTGCCTCTGTTCTCGACGTAAAGAAGAAAATAATATGTCCTTCATCATACCACTTATTAAGTGTGATTAGTGCATCCGGGTATAATTCTGCGGTAAGCATTCTCTCCGGCTCTTCGTTGGGAATATCATCGCAAATAGTTCCATCAATATCAATCAAGTAGTTTTTAATTCCCTCTGGCAATACAGGACTTATCGTATGCCCATTTTCACTAGCAGCAATTAACTGCTTGTCTAAATCTTCTGTTTTCATTTTCGTTTTGTTTCTAATTTAATTTGCTAAAATTGATTAAAAACACCCTTAACCTCACCTATAAGAGAATTTTTACCTAAACTATTGTCTACTAATTTTCGTTTTTCCAGTTTAATCGATCCTGTTGATTGTACTGCCACGGTGCCCCATTATTTTCAATATTACTCATCATCGCATTCAATGACATGGGTGCTGCGCTTTGTTCCATCACTAAATATCTCCTCATATCCATAATAATTGAAAGAGGACTGATGTTGACCGGACATTCTTCCACGCAAGCATTACAAGACGTACACGCCCATAACTCTTCAGGGCTGATATAATCGTTGAGTAAGGACTTATTATCGGGGACAAAAATACCATTATTTGAATCAATATTTTTACCTACTTCTTCTAATCTGTCACGAGTATCCATCATGATCTTTCGTGGTGACAACTTCTTGCCTGTTTGATTAGCCGGACAAGCAGAACTACATCTACCACATTCTGTACAGGTGTATGCATTGAGCAATTGCACCCAATTCAGATCTTGCACATCGCTTGCCCCAAATTTGAGAGGCGCACTACTTTCTTCTGGCGCTGCAGCTGCAAAAGGATCAGCATTTGGATCCATCATCAGTTTAACCTCATTTGTAACCGATGACAAATTATCAAGCTTACCTATGGCATCGAGATCTGCATAAAAAGTATTTGGAAAAGCAAGCAAAATATGAAGATGCTTGGAGAAGTACAAATAGTTTAAGAATACCAAGATTCCTGTAATGTGCAGCCACCAAAATATTCTTTCCAAAAAGGCCACTGTGGTTGGATTAACTCCATTGAAAATAAAGGAAATGTATTGTGAAATCGGAAATGCGCCAACTGACTCATAGTGACTGAATCCGCCGGGAATATTTTGCAAATGAAAATCAGCGGCATTCATTAGTAAGAACAAAGACATCAGAACAATTTCAAAGTAAAGAATGTAATTGGCATCACTTTTCGGCCATCCTTGCAAGTCTGAACTGACAAATCTTTTCAGTTTAATCACGTTTCTTCGAATCAGAAAAGCAAAAACGGCGATTAATACCAATAATGCAAGTATTTCAAAGGAACCGATTAACATATCATATACAACTCCTAAAAAAGAAAAAACACGATGCGAGCCAAAAAGTCCATCGATAATAATTTCCAAAACTTCTATATTGATTACTATGAATCCAGCATAGACAATTAGATGTAAACCCGCCGCAATCGGTCGCTTGACCATTTTTGACTGTCCTAATGCAACCATTGTCATGTTTTTCCATCGTTCTGAAGAGCGATTAGATCGATCTAAAGGTTGACCTAACTTGATGTTTCTAACAATTTTCTTTA